>WHTT01000190.1 GCA_009377605.1 Luteitalea sp. | reverse complement strand
AACCGGGGCAATGACGCATCCACGCGCAACGTGCGTCTGGCCGCCATCAAGTCATTCTTTCGCTTCATCGAATACCGCGTCCCATCAGCCCTTGAGCAAGTCGGCCGTATCCTCGCCATTCCCCCCAAGAAGACGGAGGAACGACTGGTCAGTCATCACGCTGCAGGCCACGCATGACATTCGAAAGGTCTCGTTGTGGCTCGGTCACGCCAGCGTCACGACCACAGAGATCTACACCAGGGCGGATCCGACCATGAAACTCGAGGCCATCAGCGCCGTCACTCCCCTGACCTTCAGGAGAGGTTCCTTCCGGCCGCCCGACAAGCTCGTCGCCTTGCTCAAGCAGGCATCGTTATGCAAAGCCGCGGCTCCCCAAATGCCTGCTCGCGCCGAGACGGGCACGTCCCACTCCGCATTATGAGCCGCTCTGCATTACCCCAGTTATGCGGTGCGCCGCATAACTGGGGCATCCTCGCGCGTCGGTTTGTTGACGGGTGGGTTGATCCAGACGGCGGTCGGCAGATCCGCGGGCTGTGGCGGTCCGTTCACGAACCGCTCAGGGTGTTGGGCATACGCGGCCGTGAGCACCGCCCGGCGCTGGTCGCGCACGCGGGTGGCGTGATCGAAGTGGACGACGGCGGGCGTGAGCCAGCCGAGACCGCTGTGGCAGTGCGCCTCGTTGTACCACCGGAAGAACATTTGCGCGAACGCGCGACCATCCTCGATCGATCCGAAGCGCTCCGGAAACGGCGGACAATATTTCAGCGTTTTGCATTGCGCTTCCGAAAATGGATTGTCGTTGGAGACGTGGGGTCGACTGTGCGTTTTCGTCACGCCGAGGTCGGCGAGAAGCAACGCCACGGGCTTGCTGCGCATGGAGGCGCCGCGGTCGGCATGGAGAGTCAGTTGCCCCGGGACGATGCCGTGCTTCGCGCACGTCTCCTTGATCAGGCGTTCGGCCAAGGCGGCACTCTCGTGGGGCGCGAGCATCCACCCGACGACGTAGCGGCTGAAGATGTCGAGAATCACGTAGAGATAGAAGTAGGTCCACTTCGCCGGGCCGAGGAGTTTGGTGATGTCCCAGCTCCACACTTCATTCGGCCGCGTCGCCAGCAGCTCGGGTGCTGCGTACTGGGGGCGCCGGACCTGGTCGCGCCGCTCTTTGATTTCGTGCGAGGCGTCGAGGATCCGGTACATCGTGCGCGGCGAGCAAAGATACGTGCCCTCATCGAGCAACGTCGCATGCACCTGCGCAGGCGCCTGATCCACAAACCGCGTGTGCAATAGATCCAGGACCTCCTGACGCTCGACACGATCGAGCGCGCGTGGCGGCGCCGGCCGGGGACGCGCCACCGCCGCGGGTCGCCGGCCCCGGTACACAGAGGCGCGGGGCAGCCCCAACACGCGACACGCCGGCGCGGTCCCGATCGATGTCGCCACCTGTTCGACCGCGGTCATCAATCGGCCTCGTCGCTCGGCACAGGTTTCAGTGGGATCTGCAGGAGTGCGGCAACTTTTTTTTGGAAATCGATCAGGGCTTCCGCCTTCTGCAGCCGCGTAGTGAGCCGTCGATTTTCCTGCTCGAGTCGCTTCACCTGCGGGTCGACGGGCACCGGCTTGCGTCCCCGTTTCTTGGGCGTCAAGCCACGTTCGCGCTGTTGCCGCCAGGTGATCAAATGGGACGAGTAGAGCCCCTCTTTCCGGAGCAGCGCGCCGAGCTCGCCGTGTCGGGTACAGGCATCGGCTTTTCGCAAGATCTCCAGCTTGTACGCGGTCGTGAAGCGTCGACGCGTATGGCGCGCCGACACCTCCGAATCGGGCACCACCGGCCGGCCCGCGCGCTCGATCGGAGAAGACCCTCCGCTGCGGGGCGCCTCGCTTCGCTCGTCGCCCCTCCGCTCCGGCTCTTCTCCGATCGACTGGGCTGCCTCTCTCATGCGAATCGTGCTCATCAAGCTCCTGGCACCTCCCCGCCCTCTACACTAATTACCGCCGGGGAAAGTGTCTCAGCTATCTTGGCAGAGAGGGACTTTGAGCAGTGGCGGGCGCGCGACCTGGCGGACGCGGCCATCCGCTATGTCTTCCTGGATGGCTGGTATCCGAAAGTGCGCCTGGGCAAGCGGCGCGTGACGGTGCCGGTATTGGTGGTCCTGGGCGTGCGGGCGGATGGGCAGCGCGAGCTCCTGGATCTCCGCTTGGTCGGCGACGAGAGTACCGCGGCCTGGCGTGAGTGCATCCAGGGGCTGGTCGCGCGGCGCCTCGGGACGCCCGTGCTCGCCGTCATCGATGGGAGCGCGGGCCTGGCGGCCGCCTTGCGGGAGGTGTGGCCGACCCTCGCCATCCAACGCTGTACGACGCACAAGCTGCGGAACCTCGAGGCCAAGGCCCCGACGCGGCTGCGCGAGGAACTCAAGGAGGACTACCGGCGCATGATCTACGCCGACAGTCAGAGCCTGGTCGAGCAGGCCCGCGCCCGCTTCGTGAAGAAGTGGCGGCTGCAGTGCCCGGCGGTCGTCGAATCGCTCGCGGAGGCCGGCGACGACCTCTTTACGTTTCTGCGCTTCCCGCGCGCGCAGTGGAAGGCC
>WHTT01000189.1 GCA_009377605.1 Luteitalea sp. | reverse complement strand
TTAGGGGACATTTCTATTTCGCTCGCGAGGGGACATTATCACTTCGCTTCAACAGTTCACCGTGGCGTGGGCCCGGCTTCGCAGAGCCTAATCCCAGAGCTCGCTCGCCTGCCCTACGGCCCTTCAGTCCGCAGAAGAGCTCCTGTCGGCGAAGAGCTGGATCGCGAGGGCGATCAAGAAGGCGATGAGCACGACGCCGGCTATCGCGAGGAGAACGAGTAGCAGGGTGCGCATCGGCGGTCGGCTTGCCATGAGCGAGCCTGACCGCCCGCCGGAGACGGGCCGTCAGGCGAGTCGAATGGAATCAGGATAGGGCAATTCGAGCGTAGAGACCAGCATCGAGGAGGCAAGCGTTGATATGCTGGCAGGAGAGGGGTGTCCAATGGCCAACCGACTTATGGGCGAGAGCAGCCCGTATCTGCTCCAGCACGCCGATAACCCAGTGGACTGGTACCCCTGGGGAGATGAGGCGTTTGCCGCAGCACGTGCAATGGACCGGCCGATCTTTCTCTCGGTGGGCTATTCGACTTGTCACTGGTGCCACGTCATGGAGCATGAGTCCTTCGCGGATCCTGCCATTGCAAGCGTCCTCAACGAGCACTTCGTGTCCATCAAGGTCGATCGTGAAGAGCGGCCCGACGTGGACCGCGTCTACATGACGTTCGTCCAAGCGACGACCGGCAGCGGCGGCTGGCCGATGAGCATCTGGCTCACACCCGACCTCGAGCCGATCGTGGGCGGCACCTACTTTCCCCCGACCTCGCGCTGGGGCCGACCTGGTTTCGTCGAGGTCCTGCAGCAGATCGACGAGCTGTGGCGCACCGACCGCGACAGGCTCGTCACCTCCGCCCAGACCGTGACCGAGCGGCTTCGGGAAGCGGTCGCTCCCCCATCGGACGGCGTCCCCACGGCGGTGCCAGCGGTGGCCGGCCAGCAAGCGCTACGAGATGCCGTCGAATCGTTTCGCACCGCATACGATGTGCGCTACGCCGGGTTTGGCGACGCACCGAAGTTCCCGCGCCCGTCAGAGCTGCTGTTCCTGCTCCGCGAGCACGCGCGCACACGTGACGAAGACCCGCGCGAGATGGTGCTCCAGACGCTGCGCGCGATGGCGCTCGGCGGCATGCGCGACCATCTTGGAGGTGGGTTTCATCGGTACAGCGTCGATGCACGCTGGCGTGTCCCCCATTTCGAGAAGATGCTCTACGACCAGGCGCAGCTCGTGCTTGCGTACCTCGAGGCCGTCCAAGCCAGCGGTGATGGTTTCTACGCGGCGGTGGCAGACGACACGCTGGAGTACGTGCAGCGCGAGCTGACCGACAAAGAGGGCGGCTTCTTCTCGGCGGAGGATGCTGACAGCGTGCCACCGGAATCCGTGAGCGAGCCGGATACGCGGAAGACGGAAGGGGCCTTCTATTTGTGGAGTGAAGAGGAGCTCAATCGGCTGCTCGGCGCAGACGAAGCAGCGATCGTTCGCGCTCGGTACGGCACGGAGCCCTCGGGCAACGTGCCGGAGGATCCGCACGGCGAGTTCGGGGCGAAGAACATCCTCTATGTGGCGATGTCTGTCGAAGATGTGGCAGCGCGCGAGCGTCGCTCGCAGAGTGAGGTGGACGACGTGCTGCGGCGAGCGCGCTCCCGCTTGTTCGCGGCCCGCGCAGAACGTCCACGGCCTCACCTCGACGACAAGGTGCTCACCGCCTGGAATGGGCTGATGATCGCGGCATTCGCCCGGGCCGCACGCGTCTCGCCGGCCATCCCTGGTGCTGAGGACCGCGCCGCACGATATGCGGCAGCCGGGGAGCGTGCAGCGCGCTTCGTCCTGACGCGGCTGTGGGATGAATCGCGGCAGGTTCTGTGTCGGCGCTATCGTGACGGTAACGCTGCGATCGATGGTTATTGCGAGGACTACGCGTACACCATCTGGGGCCTCCTCGAGCTATTCCAGGCAACCGGCGCCGCCGAGTGGCTCACGTGGGCGCGGACACTGCAAGCGCGGCAGGACGCGCTCTTCTGGGATGCTGTGAACGGCGGCTGGTTTGGAACGACGGGCGAGGACCCGTCCGTCCTGCTACGGCTCAAGGAGGACTACGACGGTGCCGAGCCTGCCCCCAGCTCCGTGGCCGTGCTCAACCTCATGACGCTGGCGCATCTTGCCGCCGACGCGGACGCGCTTCAGAAGGTGGAGCTCACGCTGGCCCGTGGAGGCGAAATCATTGGTCGCGCCGCGCGCGCCGTACCGTTCATGATGGCGAACCTGTCCGCGTATCACGCCGGTATCCAGCAGGCCGTCATCGTGGGGCCTCGCGACCGCCAGGACACGCTGGCGCTCGTTGGCACAACGGCGTCCGTCTATCAGCCCTTCACGGTTGTCGTGCCGGTCACACCGGAGGAACAGCCCAAGCTCGCCGAGCTCTTGCCGTTCATTGCCCCAATGACGATGCGCGACGGTCGCGCCACGGCGTATGTCTGTCGTAACTTTACGTGCGAAGCGCCGGTGACGGATCCGGAGCAGCTACGCCAAGCCTTGGGTGGCGAAGGAGGCCCACCCTTGATCCCTTGACCCCTTGACCCCTTGACCCCTTGACCCCTTGACCCCTTGACCCCT
>WHTT01000188.1 GCA_009377605.1 Luteitalea sp. | reverse complement strand
GTCCAGCCTCGCTCTTGAGCGCATCCAGAAGATCGACGCGCCGCGCCTGCCACGCCGGCAGCATGCCGAAGAGAAGTGCCACGAACGTGCTCACAGCAAGCGTTGTCAGAAGAACACGCGCGTCGATGCCGACGAATGAGACACGGGGGATGTTGGCCGGCGCCATCGCGCGAAGCAGATCGACCCCCATCTCGGCCACGACAATGCCCACACCCGCCGACATCAACGTCAGCAAGGCACTCTCGACAAGGAACTGGCGCGTGAGCTGTCCCATGCTTGCACCAAGCGCACCCCGCACCGCCACTTCACGCACGCGCGCTGCGCCGCGCGCGAGTAACAGATTGGCGACGTTTACGCATGCGGCGAGCAACACCAGCGCCACTGCCCCCAGCAGCACGAGCAATGCCGGGCGGACCGGACCGAACACGACATCGGCCAGGGATTCGACGAACACGCCCCTCCCGTCGTTCGCGGGATAGGCGCGCTCGAGATCTGCAGCGATGCCGCTCATCTCCTGCTGTGCGGTCATCGGAGTCACACCGGACGCGAGACGTCCCATCACGAATGAGCCATGATAGTCACGGGGGATCTCGGAACTCAGCTGAAGCGGCACCCAGACGTCGACGTCTACCCGGCCGCCCCGATCGGCAAAGGATCGTCGATACGCGGCGGCGCCAAGGATCTGCAGTGTCCCGAAATCCGCTTTCGCTGGCAGCACGCCGACGACTGTGTGAACGTCGCCGTTGAGGCGGATCGTGCGGCCGACCACGCCGGGGTCACGAGAGAAAAGCTGACCCCACAGCGCCTCTCCGATGAGCGTGACGCGTGGGCCGCCGGACCGGTCTTCCTGCGCGGTGAATGTGCGGCCGAGCAGCGGGCGGATGCCGACCATCGGTAAGAACTCGTGGCTCACGCGGAGCGCGGCTACACGGATGGGATCACCAGCGTCGGGCATCAGGTTCGCCTCGGCGCCCGCAAGGGCCGCCAGGGTCTCGAAGCTCCCGCTCTGCTCCTGGAAGTCGAGATAGTCCGGAAACGACGCGGGCTCACGCACGGTGTCGCCGTTCCGATCGGTCTCCCACACCATAACGAGGCGGTCCATCTGCTCGAAGGGTGTCGGCCTCAGAAGCACGCCATCGACGACGCTGAAGATCGCCGTGTTGGCGCCAATGCCAAGTGCCAGTGTCACGATGGCCGCGGCGGCGAAGGCCGGCTGCTTCATCAGGGAGCGGAGCCCGAACCGGGCGTCCTGCACGACGGCTGCCAGTGGACGAAATCCGCGGACTTCACGATGCATTGCTCTCACCTGCTCCGGACCGCCGAAGCTCAGTCGCGCGGCCCGGCGGGCCTCCTCGGGTGACAGGCCGGCGCGCAGATAGTCCTGCTCCGCTTGCTCGAGGTGCGCGACAATCTCCTCGTCCAGCTCGCGCTCGAGCCGCCTCCGGCGCACGAGATCCAGAACCCGTGCAACGATGGCTCGCAAGTTCATGACAACGCCTCCAGGCGCCGCGCGACCGTGTCTGTCTTCGGGTCGGACATGTGTCATTCGTCGCGCAGCGCGGTCAGCGGATCCACAGACGCGGCGCGACGTGCCGGCACCATGCAGGCCAGCACAGCGGACAGGAGCAAGAGTCCCACGACGATGCTGAACGCGAGCGGATCGATGGCGCCGACGCCAAACGACAGGCCCTGCATCGCACGTCCGACCAGATAGGCGCCGAGCGTTCCGACGACCATGCCCGCGAGGACTGCGCGCAGTCCCCCGCGCAGGATTTGCCACAACACCTGTGTGCGGCCAGCGCCGAGCGCCAAGCGCAGCCCGATCTCGTGCGTGCGTTGCGCCACGGTGTACGACAGCACGCCGTAGATCCCGACGGCCGCGAGCAGCAGCGCGGTGAGAGCGAACGCAGCGGCCAGCATCGTCGTGACCCGCGGCTGCGCAGCGCTCTCGTCGAGCCAGTCGTCTAGGCTGCGTACGTCATAGATTGGTTGCGCGGGATCAATCTCACTTACGGCCTCACGGATCGCAGGCACAGTCAGGGACGGTTCACCGCTGACGCGCACGAGCAACGTCATCGCCCCCCGTGGCCATTGGGTCGCAGCGAAGTAGACTGCAGCCTGGGGCGCGCGATCGAGACCGCCGCCGCGCGCACCAACACCGCTTAAGCCACGCATGTCGCCGACCACGCCCACCACCGTGTACCGCCGACCATCTCTCTCGAGCGTCTGCCCAATCGGACTCCTGTCCGGCCAGGCATGGCGCGCGAAGCCTTGGCTCACGAGTGCGACGAGCGGCCCACCCAGGCGATCCTGCTCGCCAAAGAAGCGCCCCGCCAGTAGGGGCGCACCGACCGCCCGAAAGTAATCAGGACTGACCATGTGCTCCACGGCGTCCGTCGGGGCGTCCGGCGAGACGGCGCTGGACGCGGGGTCCCGGACGTTGGCGGTCGCACGAACGCCGGTCGTGAAGGGTGCGCTTGTTCCCAGACCGACCGCCTGAACTTCTGGCCTTCCTTCGAGCGATTGAAGCAGTCCACGGTAGAAAGTGGATGTTCGCAGCTCGTCTGGATATTTCGCCTCCGGAAGGTTGATGCGCGCCGTCATCACGCCCTCCGGCTCGAATCCCAGT
>WHTT01000187.1:2051-2777 GCA_009377605.1 Luteitalea sp. | reverse complement strand
GAAGAGTCGCCGGCAACCAAGCGCCGAGCCGGACTCACCGAGGGCGTCTCCGGCCTCTCGATCGGCTGTGCCTCGCAAGCAAGGTGGCCAATTGTCGAACGCCCTCGCCGATCCGAGGTGTCGCGATGGCGCCAAAGCCCAACACGAGGCCCGACCTTCCAGATGACCGCGTCGAAAAGTCTGCGAGGGTGCTGACCTTCAAACCACACGCCAGGGCATCCTGGCGGAGCGCGGCGAGATCCACCCTCGTTTCGGGGCGCACCTCGGCCGCGATGTGCAGTCCCGCCTCCGACCGCAGGACGCGCAGCCAGCGGCCGCACTGGCGCTCAATCTGTTGCGTGATATCCGCGTGCCGCTCCGCGTACACGCGTCCGACCGCTCGAACGTGCGCCGTGAGCAGCCCATCCTCGAGGAACCGCGCAAGCGCCTCTTCGAGCATCACCACGCCCTGCAAGTCGCTGAGTTGCCTGGCCGCCCGGAGCGCCGGCTGCAAGGAGGCTGGCGCGACGAGAAAGCCGAGCCTGAGCGAGGGCAGCAGCACCTTTGAGAACGACCCAACGTAGATCACGCGCCCGTCGCGATCGAGGCGTTGCAGCGGATCGAGCGGCCGTCCTCCAAATCGAAACTCACTGTCGTAGTCGTCCTCGATCACGACGGCATCACGACGGGCGGCCCAGCCAAGCAGCATCACCCGGCGCTCGAGGGACATCGGCATGCCCAGCGGAA
>WHTT01000187.1:0-2042 GCA_009377605.1 Luteitalea sp. | reverse complement strand
GGCCCAGCCAAGCAGCATCACCCGGCGCTCGAGGGACATCGGCATGCCCAGCGGAAACTGGTGCGACGGGGTGACGTACACGATCCTCGCGGCGGACGGAATGGCGTCAACCCGTAGGCCCTCGCCGTCCACGGGAATGCCGACCACCTTCGCGCCGACTGACTCGTAGAGCGCACGCACGCGCCGGTACCCAGGCTCCTCCATCGCCACGCACGATCCGGGCGCGATCAGCACGCGGCCGATGAGGTCGAAGGCCTGCTGGGCACCCTGCGTGACCAGCACGTCCCCGGCCTCGGCGTTCACACCTCTGGCGATGGCGATGTGGCGCGCGATGGCGCGCCGCAGCCCCTCTGACCCCCTGGGATCGCCGTAGTCCCTGTGGTCGATTCCTGCGGTCCGGGCGACGCGCGCCACCAGCCGGGCCCACAGACGCCCCGGGAACAACGTGACGTCGGGGGTACCGACCCCGAAGTCGAACGTGACCGGCGAACGGCGGAGGTCGTGGCTCTCGCGTCCGCGCCACACCGCTCGCGGCAGCACCGCCCCGGCGGGTGCACGGCGCGACGCGGTCACGAGGGTGCCGCTCCGGACGAACGTCCCGGCGCCAACCTTCCCGTCCAGCAGGTCGTCTGCCATCAGGAGCTCGTAGGCCGCGCCGACCGTGTTGCGCGAGACGCCGAGGCGGGTCGCCAGCTCGCGCGTCGGCGGCAGGCGGTCTCCATCGCCGAGGACACCGTCGAGCACCGCGGCGAGCAGTTGTCGATAGATCTGCGTCGAGAGCGGCGCGCCGGGATCGAGCCGCAGGTGCAGGTCCATGCGTGCATCATGATTGGCCCAGTCGACAGAGTCAACATTGGCTCTTTGAGCAGTCCATCGTCAGGCGTAGCGTGTATCTGTATGCCGGATTCACCACCAACACGTCTCCTGACACGCCGACTCGTCGTTGCCCTGGCAACGGCCGTCATCGCAGCGATGCCCACAGCGCCAGCCACCACGGCGCCAGCCACCACGGCGCCAGCCACCACGGCGCCGCGCGACCGTTCCCGCGCTCTTGCGGACCGCGGCCTCTGGCCGCGCTCCCCGACGCTCACTCGACGCACCGAAACTGACTCAACGAGTCAAGTTCTGGGTGCGTCGAGGGTTCTCGCCGTCCACGCGTTACCCCGGATGGCCGGAGACCGGTTGAAGTCGACAATGGTTGAAGTCGTTTTTGGCCCGGGCGAAGCGTCCAAGCCACACACGCATCCGTGCCCCGTGCTTGGCTATGTCCTCGAGGGCGCCGTCCGCATGAAGGTCGGCGACGGCCCAGAGGTGACGTACTCAGCCGGCGAGACCTTCCACGAAGCGCCCAACCAGGCGCATCTCGTCTCGGCCAACGCCAGCCGCACGGCGCCGGCGCGCTTCCTCGCCGTGTTCGTATGCGATATCGACGGGCCTCGGTCGCGGCCGCTTCCCAAGGAGCCTGCCAGATGATGTCCGACGAGGCGTTCGATCGATGGGCTCAGCGCGCTCTGCGCATCGCGCTCGGCGCAGCGTTTCTCTCTGCTGTCGCGGGGCGGTTCGGGTTGTGGAGCTGGACGCCGTGGACGGTCGCGTTCGACCGATTCCTGGACCGCACGGCCGCGCTGAACGCGTTCATGCCGGCGTGGACGATACCCTTCCTCGCCTGGGGGGCGACGATTGCGGAGATCACGCTGGGCGTGGCGCTCATCGCCGGTCTGCTCCGCTACTGGACAGCGTTAGGCGCCGCGATCCTGCTGGCCGTGTTCGGCACCGAGATGGCCGTGTTCGACGGCATCAAGTCCCCGCTGGACTACTCGGTTTTCTCCGCGTCCGCGGGGGCGCTTTTGCTCGCGAGCCGGGCTCGCGGCCGGACGCCAAGCCCTACACACCGCTAACCTCGGGGGGGACCAATGCTTGCTCGGTTCAACGCGGAGGCGCATACGGCCGTGATTCCGCCAACGACGACGTCGTTCGCTGGGAATCGCCGCATCGGCGGCGAATGGACCGGCAGCCGCGTGACTCAGGTGGACACGGACGCT
>WHTT01000186.1:2572-2836 GCA_009377605.1 Luteitalea sp. | reverse complement strand
ACCAGGCGGCGGGTGAGGCCTATGAGAGCCTGGGACAGCTCGACGCGGCGATGCGCTCGTATCGGCGCGTGCTCGCTCTCGATCCCGAACGGCCGGGCGTCCACTATCGCCTTGGCCGCGTGCTCCTGTCGCGCTCGGCGCAGCTCGGCGCAGCCAAGGAGTCGCTGACGGCGAGAGCAGAAGCGGCCAGGGAGCTCGAGCAGGAGCTCGTGCTCGATCCCACCAACGCCGACGCCGCCTACGAGCTGGGTGAAATCCATCGTC
>WHTT01000186.1:0-2562 GCA_009377605.1 Luteitalea sp. | reverse complement strand
CTTCTTTCATCTGGCGCAGGCGCACCGGGCGCTGGGCCACGCCGAGGAGTCACGGAGAGCGCTCGCCGAGTTCAAGCGCCTGAGGGCTCGAACGCACGAGAGGGAGCGTCTAGTCTTTCTTCGCCAGCATGAGGTGACCCCACAGGACGTCGATGCGCCGAGGGTGCCACCGTAAGCACGGCGGCCGCGATCAGCGCCTGCACCGAACCGGCCCACACGAGGACGAACAGCGGCTGATTGTTCTGAATGACGCGATCGATCACCTGAAAATGACACCGAGTGTGCGGCCTCGTACGGGCGTCAGAGGCATGCTGCCTCCAGTCAGATTTCGCAGCTTCTTGTGTATATATGCACTGTTCATAGATGAACGGTGTCCGACAAAAAATTAGAGCCTCGCGCTTCCCATCTTGGCCAGCAACGCCCCGAGCTGCTCGGCCTCGTCGCGTGTGAACCGCTTCAACAGGTCGCGCTCGGTCTCCTGCTGCACCCGCATGCCCTCCTTCACGGCTTTCCGGCCTGCTGCCGTCAACGCGGCAAGCTTCGTTCGCCGGTCGTGCGGATCCGATTGGCGCTGCACCAGCCCGTCCGCCTCCAGGCGATCGACGAGCTGCGTGATGTTCGACTTCACACACGACAGGCGCTCCGCCAGCTGGCCCAGCGGCAGCGACCTGCCCGCATCGGATAGCGCCATCAACGCTGCCAGCTTGGCCAACGACAGCCCGACCGCGTTGAGCTTCGACTCCATCTCATCTTCGGCGGTGTGGGCCGCATGTAGAATCGCGAAAAGGCCCAGCGAACGCCTTTCAGCCATAACGTTCACGTATGAATTATACATACTCTGTCTAATTACGCAAGCCTTCTACGCCGCAATCTCAGCCAGAACGTCTTCGTCCTGCGCTGCTAGTTACCCCTCGTACACAGGGCTGTCTTTTTCCTGACACACCCGCCCGCTACCATCGTGCGCCAGTACGCGCAGAGGCCGCAATGCTGCTCGTCGTGCGCGCAGACGGGGGGAGATCTGTGCCGAGAGTCCTGCAATGCGTCCTGATGGTGAGCTTGTTGCTCGTCTCCATTTCCGCTTGGGCTCAGCTGACCACAGGAACCATCACCGGCAGCGCAGTCGACTCGAGCGGCGCACGCGTCCCAGGGGCGACCGTGACGCTCACCAACGAGCAAACAGGCCGCGTACGCGACGCCGTGACCGGCCCGAGCGGGGGGTTTCGATTCGAGTTCGTCGAGCTCGGCGTCCATGCGCTGAAGCTCGAGCTCGATGGCTTCAGGACCGAACACCGAACGGGGATCCGCCTTGGCCAGGCCGGCCAGGTCGTCCTGCTCGACGTCGAGCTCCACGTGGGCGAGCTCGCCGACGCGGTGACCGTCGAGGCGGGGCTTCCCAACCTGGCCACGTCCACGTCGGAACAGCGCGAGAGCCACTCCGGCGAGGAGGCGGCCGAGCTGCCCCTCGGCAGGCGGGACCTCACGGAGATCGTCGATCTCGCCGCGGGGGTGCAGGAGGGACGGAACCCGGGCACCTTCATCATGAACGGCCTTGGCAGCGGATCACTGACGATCAGCCAGGACGGCACCGACGCAACCTCGAACCTGGAGGAGCCGGCAACGGCGTTCTCCGGGGGCTTCAACACGTTGAACATCGTCAGCCTCGAGGCCGTCGATGATGTTCAGGTGACCAAGGGGGTCCTGCCGGCCGAATTCGGGCGCGCGCTCAGCGGCAACCTCAACGTCGTCACGAAGTCGGGCACCAACGTCTTCCACGGAAGTGGCGTCTACATGGTCCGGGACGACGCCTTGAACGCGCGCAATCCCTTCGTGCCCACCAAGGCGGAAGAGTCCTACAAGCAGTTCGCGGCGTCTCTCGGGGGACCGATTCTGCCGCGTCGTGCGTTCTTCTTCGCGGCGTCGGAGCTCGTGCGGTCCTCCACCGCGGGCTCGGTCTCGGCGACCGTGCCGACCGATGCCCTTCGGGCACGCATCCCGCAGACGCTCCCCACGCTGCGCCATGTCGTCTCCCTGCTGCCGTCGCCTACCGAAACGACGGCCCCTGGGGCGCTAACGGGCACCTACGTCGGCCCGGGTGACCAGAAAGTCGACGATGGCAACAATATCGTCAAGATGGATTTCGGCTTGACCGACACCATGCGGGTGACGTGGAACTACAACTACGCGAACCATGCGTTCAAGCTGGGCGGCATGTACTTCCGCCAGCAGTACAGCAACCTGAACCTCGAGAATCCCCGGTTCAGTTACGCCAGTCTCGACGACCTCATCGATAACATCCCGAATGAGATCCGTTTCACGTTCGGCACGCCGCGGTTCCTGGCGACCGTCAACCAGTTCGGACTGTTCGTGCAGGATGACTGGCGGGTCACGCACAACTTGACGCTGAACCTCGGCCTGAGGTGGGACGGCTTTGGCAGTGCCTACGCGGAGGGCGAGGACGGGGGGCCGCCGCACCACTTCAATCCCGACGGGTTCGACGAGAGTTTCGTGCTCGGACCGTTCCGCCCGTTCGACCGGCCGTACGAGCCGGCGTGGTTCAATCTG
>WHTT01000185.1 GCA_009377605.1 Luteitalea sp. | reverse complement strand
CTCGTTTCTTCCATGTATATGTCAATTCCTCTTTAGGTGAATGCTGAAAAATCAGAGCGACGGTCCCGTGCCGCTGATTTGCATATATACCATTGGCTCGCGCGGCTTGCCGGTCAGACATCGCAGTCATGGCCGCATAGGCCTCCACCGCGCGGGGTAACCGCATGGCGAACTTACTCCAAGGGCTTCAGATCCCCGAGCATCGTCGTTGAATCACGGTGTAGGGTGCATCGGCGTACATCACGTCAAGTATGGAGTGGATGACTTCATCGCCGCCGATCCCCAGAACCGCCGCTCCGAGGACCTTCTTGGTCTCGGCATCGACCAGGATCTTCATGAATCCCTGGGTCTCGCTGCGCTCGCGAGCGCGCCCGATGCGCGTCATCATCATCTTGCCGATCAACGCCTTTCGTCCTGATGTCCGAACCTCCAACTCGGTCATGCCGGCCCGTCCCAAGGGCGGGTCGATGAACAGGCCGTAGGTCGTTATGCGGTCGCTCACACGGCGGGGATCACCGTCGAACATATTGGCGGCGAGGATCTCGAAATCGTTGTAGGAGGTATGGGTGAAGGCGCCCCGGCCGTTGACATCGCCGATGGCCCAGATCCCCGGCACATTGGTGCGAAGCTGATCGTCGACGGTGATGAAGCCGCGCGCGTCCGTCTCGAGGCCGGCCTTGTCGAGGCCCAGGTCATCCGTATTAGGGCGACGGCCGACGGCCAGGAGCACGTGGCTGCCGACAACCTCTTCGGGGGCCGGCTCGCAGTTGACCGTCAGCACCACCCGGTCTCCCCGTCTCGTCAAGGCGATGCATTCCGCGTTGAGACGCACCTCGACGCCCTCATTCTCCAGAATTGTCTTCACTTCGGCAGAGACGTCCTCGTCGTCGCGCTGAATCAACCGGTCCAGACCTTCCACGACAGTCACGCGGCTACCGAAGCGGCGGTACATCTGGGCGAACTCCAACCCGATGTAGCTTCCGCCGACAACGATCAAATGTTCCGGGAGGAAATCGACCTCCATCATGCTGGAATTCGTGAGGTAGTTCACGTCATCCAGGCCGGGGATATCCGGAATGCGAGCCCGTGCGCCCACGTTCAGGACGATCTTGCCGGCCTCCAGCAATTCGCCATTTACGCGCACCAAGGAAGCGCCCTCTAGCCGACCGTGGCCTTCGTACACGGACAGATTCTCCATGGTCTTCAGCCAGTTCGTCACGCCCTGGTTCGACTGCCGGACGACGGCGTCTTTGCGGGCCTTGACCTTCTTCATGTCGATGGTGACCGAGCCGTCTATCGCCACGCCGAAATCGGCACCACGCCGTGCCATGTAGGCGGCGCGCGCGCTTGCCACCAGCGTCTTGGTCGGGATGCAGCCGACGTTCACGCAGGTGCCGCCGAAGAGCTTTCGTTCAATGATCGCCGTCTTCATCCCCTCCCGGGTCATGCGTGCCGCGAGCGACGGTCCGGATTGGCCTGTTCCGATGATGATGGCGTCGAACTTTTCCGACATGGATGTTCCTCCCACCTGCCGCAGAGATACAACGCTGACAGCCGAAGTGGTCCAATCGAATTGCTGTAGCTCGAAGGAAGTTCCACTGCAGTGACACGCCGTGGCCGGGTTCAGACGGTTCAGCAGCTTGCCACCGACCTGAAGTCTGCCAGGAATATGCCCGCGCTTCCAGGTTGGTGTCGTTGCAGCGCGCGGCAACGCGAAAGCCGGTGGCCGACGCAAAGCGGCTGTCGCAAACAACTTGGGGAAAGACGAAGCGCGATGTTTCGCGATGCGACGCGAACGCATAATGCCTCTGCCCCCAATTGAGCTCTCCTTTAGTTTCAGCCTGCCTGAGATTCGGCGGCGGCCGTGTCGGGATGAACAGCGCGAGGATCGCCGCCGGCCGCGGCCCGCTGATCGCCCTCGACGCCCGGCCCGGCTGGCGCCGCAGCCGCGACGGCATCCACGCCGCGCACGTGGCGCTGACCGACGCCGGTGCGGCCGTGCAGGCCGGCGCCGCCGACCGCATGGCCTTCGGCGCACCCGGGCGTTGGATCGGCGGGATGCGCGTGGATGCGACCTGCCCGTGGCGATGGGATCGCGACGCGGGGCGTGTGGTGTCCGCGCAGTAGCCGTCCGGCGCGGCCACGGGTCAGCCGCGGCTCAATTCCAGGTCAGCCGGGCCGTCTCCACGATGCGTTCGAACTTCCGCCACATGTCGTCTTCCGGCATCACGACGTGGGCGAGGCCTCCAAAGCCGCATTGCGGGCTCAGCGCGAGCTGGTCCAGCGGCAGGTAGCGAGTCGCCTCGTCGAGACGCTTGCGCAGGGTATCCAGCGGCTCCAGATCGGAGCGCTTGGTCGTCACCAGCCCCAGCACCGCGATCTTGCCCTTCGGCACGAAGCGCAGCGGCTCGAAGCTGCCGGAGCGCTCGTCGTCGTACTCCAGCAAGATCCGGTCGTGGTTCAGCCCGCCGAACACCTGTTCCGCGATGACGTCGTAATGTCCCTCGCGATGCCATTGCGGCACGACCTTGCCGGTTTCGGGGTCGATCGTGCGCGGGTTGCCCTTGCAGAGGTGAATGCCGAACGTGACGCCGTCGAACCCCTGGATCACGGCGTTGTCCGCCCTGATGGAGCGGGCCAGATTCTCCGCCGGGTCCTCGCCGTTGGCGTGCATGCGGTCGAGCGACACCTGATCGACATAGGCTGTGTAGCTCGGCGCGTCGATCTGGATGTAGCGGCAGCCCGCCTCCACGAGCTGGGTAATCATTTCCCGCTCGATGGCGACCACGTCCGCGACGAATGCGTCCATGTCGGGATAGACCGCCTTTGACTTCTCCCAGGCGAAGCGCTGGCAGATCCGGTCGGGGCTGAGCAGCGTGACCTTCACCGGCGCAGTCGCCATCGCGCTGGAAAACCTGTACTCCT
>WHTT01000184.1:2814-3231 GCA_009377605.1 Luteitalea sp. | reverse complement strand
GGACAGTCACGACGAAGGTCCCGAGAAAGGGTGACGGGCATCCTTCCGCCCCTAACTTGTCCCTTGTCGGAGACCCCGCGCGCCATCGTCAAAGACGCACAGCAGCTGTCGATCAGCGAGATCTCCCGGCGCTACGGGTTGTCGTGGTCGACGATCATGGCCTTGGTCAGGGCCTGGTCTGCACGCGCCGGGGAGAGGCGCAGAAAGAGGCGCTGCCGGGTGCTGTTGGTGGACGAGACCTCCTTGAGACGTCGCCACCGCTATGTGACGGTGGTCTCAAACGCCGAGACCGGCGAGCTCCTGGGAGTCGTCCGCCATCGCGATTTCAGGGCTTTGAGCAGCCTTCTTGCCTCCCAGGGCCAGCGCTGGTGCAAGGGCGTCGAGGTGGTCGTGACCGACGGGTCGCAGAGCTACCGG
>WHTT01000184.1:0-2804 GCA_009377605.1 Luteitalea sp. | reverse complement strand
ATCGCCCGCCACCTCGGCCACGCCACCCATGTGGTCGACCGCTTCCACGTCGTGCGCTGGTTCGCCCAGGGGTTGATCGAGGTCAGAAGGCGCGTGCAAAGGATCGCTGAGCCCGGCGAGTCGCCGGCCTTCTCGCCGGTGATCTTCAGAACGCGCTATCTGCAGCTGGCGCGTGCCGATGGTCTTGACCCACAACAGTTCGCGCGTCTTGCGATCGCGCTCGGCGAGGATCCTGAGCTGTGGCGCGCCTGGCAGCTTCTGCAGCAGCTCTATGAGATCTACGACGCCGAAGACGAAGCTGACGCAGCGCGAAGGATCGAGGCGTTCGTGCACGCGTGGTCTGCGACGCCGATCCCCGAGTTCAGGACCGTCCTCAAGGCGCTGGCCGACTGGCTGCCCGAGATCCTCGCCTTCCACCGCTGCGAGCGCATTACCAATGGCCGGCTCGAGGGCATCAACAACAAGCTCGGCGTGCTCAAGCGCATCGCCTACGGATTCGTGAACCCTGACAACTTCGGTGCGAGAGCTTTGCTGTGGTGCCCGCCGGTGTCATCATGACCGGGCCGAGCGAGGTGGGTCATCCCACGAAATCGCGGGGAGCCGAACAGCCGCCGTTCCTGCTGGCGCCACCGTAGGGCCGCTACGCCCTTACGTCAACGGCAAACCGCCTGCGCCTCCATGGATGCTCGGGTCGCCTGCGGCGTCCGTTGACGACGGCGCGACCGCGTCCCTTTGACGGATGCGTCGGAACGGCTTCGGGCGCAGCCAACAAGCGCTCAGGAAGAGAGGTAGTGATGAACCAGGTCGCTCTAGCCGGAAACATCACCGACGATCCCGAGCTCCGCTACACCCAGCGCGGCCCTCGCAGGCTTCACCGTCGCGGTCAGCCACCGCTCCAAGCACAGCGGGCAGTGGCAGGGCGTCAACGACGGCTTCTTCCGCTGCACTGCGTGGCGCTCGGTCGCCAGAACGCGAGCCGCACGCTTCGCAAGGGCATGCGGGTCTTCGTCGCCGGCAAGCTCGTCCAGCGCACGCGGCAGGACGACTCCGGCAACAAGCGCCAGACCGTCGAGATCCAGGTCACCCACGTCGGCCCCGACCTTCAGTTCGCCACCGCCGAGGTCACCAAGTCCACCGCAGAGGGTTCCCAGGCCCCCGCGGCGGCCGCCGGGTAATTCCCCCCTCGACCCGGCACAGCTCGGAGCCCGCTTCGGCCGGGCTTCGACGCGCGTGTCTACCCCGGTAGGACACTGGGGGGATGGGACCCGTCGTGATCTTCGACAAATCGACGCTTCAGAGCCTCAGCCTCGACGAGGCGATCTGGTTGGAAAACTTCTTCTATTCGAACATCACGCCCATGCTCTTCATCGAAACACTTGCCGA
Source organism: Luteitalea sp. (assembly GCA_009377605.1). Lineage (NCBI taxonomy): Bacteria > Pseudomonadati > Acidobacteriota > Vicinamibacteria > Vicinamibacterales > Vicinamibacteraceae > Luteitalea > Luteitalea sp. The sequence goes on along the minus strand of WHTT01000184.1, from coordinate 1,421 downwards.
CCTGAGCAAGCCCAAGACGTCGCGTGGCGTTGAGGCGCTAGTGAGCGACATTGCCCGCAAGACGCCGATAAACGGTGCGTTTCCCAATGCGTTCCACCACCCGCTCATTGCTAACGATTTGGTCGGGAACCATCCCCCGATGAACAACCAAGTGGTTCTGGTGGGCGGTGAGATGAAGCGCAGTCCCGACGGGAAGACGGGTGCGCACTTCGATGAATTCGACGAGTCCGCTGCCCTCTCAAGGTGGCAAGACGGGGAATTCCACGAGATCGAGCGCCGACTGGCCGGCGCGTGGCGGTCGCTCCTCACCGGGATCGACTTCCGCGCCATGATGAAGGAGACCAGTGGGGCCCTAGGCGTCGAGCGCGTGAAGAGCCTTGTTGAGGCGTACGACGTCTCCTCGGCGTTCGTCAGGGAGACGGGGATCGAACGTGTGCGCTTCGCTCGCCACTATCTGGGCATCGGCCCACAGTGGCAGGACGAAATCGACACTCGATATGGGAGTACAGGCGACGAGGATGTCCCGACTGTCGTGGATTTTGAGACGGCCCTCCACTGACTGGCGACACTACGCGGCTTCTTCCTCCGATCCAATCACCTCCCTGAGACAAGAACGAAGCGCGGCCTGCAACGCGGGGATGTCGCGGAATCCCTGGGCGCGGTAGAAACGCGTCTCAGCCTCGAGCATGCCGGCGGCGGTCCAGCGCTCGATCATCTTGGCGTCGCGCCAGCGCTTGACGTTTCGCATCGTCGTGCGTCCGATCGAGATCATCGACTCGATCGTGTTGGTCGAACGCAGCGTCCGCTGAAGCGATGGCGGCAAGTCGAGTCGGACGACGGTGAGCGTCTCCTCGAGCCCTTCTCTGAGCGACGCGGCCGCGCCGGGGTGATGGCCGTCGAGGCTCTTGGCGAGGTCCTGGAGCGAGTGCTTGGCGGCACCGAAGTCGCGCATCTTGTAGGCGCGCTCCCTCCTCTTGGCGACGAACGAGTGCATGTGGTCCGGGAGATGGTCGATCACGTTGCGCCGCTTGTGGAGTTGGCAGCGCTGCACCAGCGCGAGGCGGCCGAACACGGAGTTGACCGCGGCGCGCAGCCCCTTGCGCCGTCGATCACGACCAGGATCCCATCGTCGAAGTCGAGTCCCCGCTCGGTGAGATTGGAGAGCAGCGCCCGGCACACGCTCTTGTTCTCGGTCGTTCCTTCGCGCAGCCCGAGCGGGTGCTTGTGGCCCTTGGCGTCTATGCCCAGGGCGACGACCATGGTGTGCCCGGCGATCTCGACCCCGTCTGCCAGCAGGGCCACGATGTCGAGCTGGGACAGGTCTCTTGCCATCAGCTCTTTGAGCGCGCTCTGGGTGCGCTCGACGAAGCGCCGCGACACCGACGAGCGGCCGGTCCCGGTCGCCTCGACGTCGCCGACCG
>WHTT01000183.1 GCA_009377605.1 Luteitalea sp. | reverse complement strand
TGGCGCTCATGAATCGCACGCTGCTGCTCTTCTGGCTCCGTCGCTTTGCTATCATCTTCGTCTCCGCCGGACTCGGCTTGGGTCTCGTCGAGCGCGCCCAGCAAGGGTCGGCGGCAAGCTACGCCTCGGTTGTGGCGTGGAGTGCGCTGGCGGCGGGCGTCGCCGCTTCCCTGGCGACTTACTGGGCCTACAAGCGCTCCTGCGCGTTGCCTCCGCGATCGTCTGACGGCAAAAGCTGACGCCGGCGGAAAGCAACAGGCTACCGGCCGCCTCGGCGAGGCGGCCCTACCCAAGCTCATGAAACCACGCACAACCGAGGTAGTCGAGTTGTCCGCCGGAGGCCGACGACATACACTAGTGGGCAACGAAACAGCCATCGAACCGCCCAACTGAGGAGTCGTGTGCGAAGAGCAGACGACTCCAAACCTCGAGGAGAGAAACGCACATGAAGAGGATACTGTCTGTGCTTGCCGTGATCGTGCTCTCCGTGTCTGGCTCGTACCTGCTGGTCGCGCAAGAGAAGTCAATGAGCTTCTTCATTACGAGCGCGGGACCTGGTGATGGAGCGAATCTAGGCGGCCTGGCGGGCGCGGACGAGCACTGCCAGAAGCTAGTTGAAGCCGCCGGCGCCGGTGATAGCACCTGGCATGCCTACTTGAGCACCAGCGGATCCGGCGGCGACGAAGCGGTCAATGCACGTGACCGAATCGGTAGCGGTCCCTGGTACAACGCCAAAGGGGTGGAGGTCGCGCAAGGCGTCGAGGATCTACACAGCGACAACAACAAGCTCGGCAAGGAGAACTCGCTGGATGAAAAGGGTGAGGTGGTCAATGGCCGCGGTGATGATCCCAACCGACACGATATTCTGACAGGCTCGCAGCTGGACGGCACCGCCATGCCCGCGGAGCCAAACCTTACCTGCCAGAACTGGACGAGCAATGGTGAGGGAAGCGCGCTGCTTGGTCATCATGACCGCCAGGGCGGCGGCGACAATCCCAACTCGTGGAACTCGGCACATGGCTCCAAGGGGTGCAGCCAGGAGAACCTGCAGAGCACGGGCGGAGACGGCCTTTTCTACTGCTTTGCCACCGATTGAAGGCTGACGATGGCCAGAACGGGGAGATGGGACGTACCCGACTCTGTCACCGAAGCTCTACACTCTTGAACGTCGTAGCGCGCGGCCTGCCCGCCTTCGCCACCCGCCAAAGCGCGGAGCGCGGAGGCGGAAAGGTCGCGCGCTACCACCGCTGCGCTACGACGTTCTCCTACACTCCGAGCGTCATTGCGCGGGCGGATTCTCCAAGAAGGCGAACAGATCGGCAATCTCGCTGAGCGAGAGCGCGTTGAGCAAGCCCTCGGGCATGGCCGATGTGGTCGCCGCCTTCCGCGAGACAATCTGCGACTTCGGGATCGTCACCGCGGCGCTGCCGTCAACTGGCAGCACGGTCAGCGAACTGCTGTTCTCGGTCGAGATCACGCCGACATACGACTGCTGGTCCTTTGTGACCACTTCTGCAGAAGCCCACTGATCCGAGATCGCCTTCGACGGATACAGAATCGCCTCGAGCAGGTCGCCGCGCTGGAAGCGACGCGCGACGTCGGTCAGATCCGGACCTGCCGATTGACCGATATCGCCAACACGGTGACAGCTCACACACAGCGCTTTCTCATAGGCAGCTTGCCCTTCGACCGGATCGCCGGCGTACGCCATTGGATCCCACAGCAAGTACTCCTTCAGCTCCTGCTCGGAGAAGGCCGCGATGTTGTCGCGTCGACGCGCGGGGCGGGCGCTCGTGGTGAGCCGCTCACCGTGAAACGAGGGCAGCGCCTTCGCCGCTGCCGCTCGTTCCTCGTCTGGCAAGACCTTGGCGAAATCGTTCCACAGGTACTGAAGGTAGCCGATAAAGCTGGCACCACCCTTCCAGCTCTCATCCTGGGTCTTCTTGAACCAATCGACCACAGCCTGGCGCTCGGTCGCCTCCCAGCCCGTCGTCATGGCACGCAGACAGTAGACGTAGAAGATCTGGTCCTCATGAGATGCGTCCGGCTCCTGCAAGCGGGCCACGATCTCTGGAATCGCCTCGGTCGTCCCGAAATATGCGAGCGTGAGCGCAATCTCTCGGTTGAGAGGCGGAGCCGCCTCGGAAAATCGGGGCAGCAGGATCTCCGCCATCTCGTCATAGATCCCCGAGTAGCTCACGCCTTCGTCGCGCTGTAGCGTGAGATGAACGACCCGCAGAAATGCCGGGAGCTGGGCATCTGGCACCCCACGCTCGAGCAAGGCGAGCTCACGCTCGAGCAGCGGGCGGATCTCGGTTGATACCTGCGCTGTGTGGACGAGCGCGAGCAGGGCTTCGGTCGCCGCGGGATAGCTGTCGAGGCCCAACGCTGCGCGACGCCAGCGGTTGCGGTTCACCCGTTCGAGCAGCTCACGCGCCGCGTAGCGCACGAAGCGGTCCTCGTCGGCCAACAGCGGGAAGATGTCGGCCACCGGATCGAGCGGCGCGTCCATAGCCGAATGGATGCCGGTGCGTACGAGCGCCTCGCTGGCCCGGCGGCGGACGAACGGATCGGCGTCCTCGAGGCGACGAACCAGCTCGCGTCGCGCTGTGTCCGTACGATGCAAGCCAAGGTAGTAGGTGGACGCCGCACGTATTTCCCACGCGCGGTCTTCACCGAGCGACCGCAGCTGCTCTTCGCCAAATGGCTCGCCGTGCACCTGCAGCAACTCGAGCGCGCGGACGCGCCGGTCGGCGGATTCGGAGCCGGACGATACGACCTCTCGCAGATCGGAGCTCCAGCCTCGGCCAGCGTCTTCTCGCGCGCGCCTGATCGCCGCACGCCCCCACGCCGACCGCGGTTGCGGCTGGGCAAGCGCGCGCGCGAGCGGCTCCGCCTTCGCTTCGCTTCGGCGAGACAAGTCCGTCTCGCCTTGGCTTCCGCCGTCAGACGCAGGCCGCGATGACTCGTGCACCACGCGATGGATTCCACCCTCAGTGGAGCGGCCGCCTTTGGAAAAGTAGACGTTTCCATCGGGTCCGACATCCAAGTCGGTCACGTTCAGCGGTGTGCCGAGAACGAAGTCAACCTGCTTCTCGGTGTAGGTTGCCCCTGCCTTCTGCAGGAAGCCGGCAAGGATGCGCCCACGCGACCAGTCGGCGATCAGAAACGCATCACGGTACTTCTCCGGATAGGCGTCACTCTGGTAGAAGACGACACCGACCGGTGAGCCGCGGCCAATGTCGCTGATTCCAGGCAGGCTGTCGGGATAGTACGCGGGCCACTTGCCCGAGCCGGTGCGCCACCCGAACTCACCGCCGGGCGCGAGGTGATTCGTCCTGACGGGTCGATACCAGGGCAGGCCGATGTCCCACTCCATGTCGGAATCGAACGTGACGAGCTCGCCCGCAAGATTGAA
>WHTT01000182.1 GCA_009377605.1 Luteitalea sp. | reverse complement strand
CTGCCAAGCCGGTCCTCGACGGTGAGCCGAATTATGAGGACCATCCTGTGAATTGGAAAGTGGAGAACGGCTATTTCAGGGACTATGACGTCCGCAAGCAACTGTACCGGTCGGTATTTTCCGGGGCATGTGGAGTCACCTACGGACATCAAGCCATACGACAATTCTACAGCGAGAGGGAAGAGCCAATGGGATTTCCTGACCGCTACTGGACCGAAGCTCTCGACCGGCCCGGAGCTTTCCAGGCGGGTTACCTAAGGAGGCTGATTTTATCAAGGCCTCCGCTGAGCCGGGTTCCGGATCAAACAATCATCAAGAGTGGACAAGGCGTAAAGGGAGAATATATGACGGCGCTCCGGGACAAGGGCGATAGCTACGCCATGATCTATCTACCGGTCGGAAGAAGAATTGGGGTCGACGTGTCCTGGATGAAAGCAGAGAAGATAGCGGCATGGTGGTTCAATCCGAGAAACGGTGAAGCGCTGAAGATTGGTCTGCAAAGAAGTGAGGACAGCTTGCGATTTGTTCCACCAACAACGGGAATTGAAAATGATTGGGTACTCGTGCTGGATGATAGTGCAAGGCAATGGGTGGCCCCCGGCGACGTGCAGACTGTGAACTGAAGAGACGGCGGGGAAGTACTCTCGAATTGGGACTAGCCGGATGAGGTGATCTTGGCAATTGGAGCTTATTTACTCGTATCGGTTCTCGCAGCGAACCTTGTCTGGGACTCTCGGTCGACCGAGGCGCCGGACGGCGCGGCGCGTCTGCCTCGTCTGGAGGTTGCGGCCAACGGTCGCTTTCTGGTGTGTGAGGGAGGCGCCCCTTTCTTCTGGCTCGCGGACACCGCCTGGGCGATGTTCGAGAAGGCTGCCCGCGACGCGGCGCCGGACCAGCCGGCGGTTGACGCCTACTTCCGCACCCGCGCCGCGCAGGGGTTTACTGTCGTCCAAGCCGCGATCATCTTCGAAGCCTCGCGGAACGTCGAGGGCCACACGGCGTTCGAGGAGGATCGCGCCACGCCGCGGGTACGGCCGGGGGCCGCCGACGACTACTGGGATATGGTCGACGACATCGTCGATGTATCTGCCGAGCACAACATGTACCTTGCCATCCTTCCGGCCTGGATGGTCAACGTTCCGGCGGATCATCCGCTCGTTCGCGACGCCGGTGTCGCGTACGGGTATGGCCACTTTCTTGGGGCGCGGTATGCCGAGCGCTCCAATCTCGTCTGGGTGCTCGGCGGCGATCCGCACCGGGACGCCACGGACGTGGACAACCCGGAGCGGCTCGCCATGACGCGTGCGATTGCCGAAGGGATCGCCGATGGCGTCAGCGGCGTGGATCGACATGACGGGACGGCCGACTGGTCAACCACCTTGATGAGCTATCACCCCAAAGGGGGCAATCACTCGTCTTCGGAACGGCTCCACGAGGAGCCGTGGCTCGACTTCAACATGATCCAGACGACCACCGCGCGCGACTTCGCGAACTACGAAACCGTAGAGCGGGATTACGGCAAGACGCCAACGAAGCCTACGTTTGATTCGGAGGTCGCGTACGAAGCGTCCCATTCGCTCGGAGGCGGGACGAACGAATCGCCCTTGCCGCGGATCTCGCCCTGGGACGTGCGCCGCGCAGCGTACTGGAACGTCTTCGCGGGTGGCTTCGGCCACACGTATGGACATCGCAGCTTCATCCGCTGGACCAGAAAGGGCGAAAAGCTTGTGTTCGGCGCGGATCTGCCCTGGGCCGAAGCCCTCGAGGCGCCGGGCGCCCAGCAGATGGCCCACCTGAAGAACCTCGTGTTGTCGCGTCCATTCCTGTCGCGTGTGCCGGATCAGGATCTGTTCGAGCGCGACACTGGCACTGGGCGCAACCACGCCCGCGCGACGCGCGATAGGGATGGCGCCTACGCCTTCGTGTACCTGCCGTCAGGTGCTCCCATGACCGTCAGGCTCACCCGTCTCTCGGGCGTCACCGTGCGAGCGTGGTGGTTCGACCCGCGAGACGGCTCGGTGCAGGATGCCGGCGAGGCGCCGCGGCGCGGTTCGAAGGAGTTCCGCCCGCCGACGAGGGGAGACGGACAGGATTGGGTGCTCGTGCTCGATGACGCGGCGCGAGGTTTTGGCCCGCCGGGGCGTTAGCCGTTCAGTCGCGCTCCCGCAGCGAGGGGGCGAGGACGATGCGCTCGAACCGTCGCTGCGGGCGGCGGATGCGCTTGAGCAGGAGCTCAGCGGACTCCGTGCCCAACGCATAGCTGGGCTGCTCGACCGTGGAGATACGCGGCTCGAACACGTCGAGCCACTCGGAGTCGTCGGAGCTCATCACCTCGACGTCCTGCGGCGATGTGAGCCCGCGCGCGCGGATCGCACGCAGTACCCCGACCATCATCAGGAAGTTGCCCGCGAAGATTGCTGTCGGCGGCGGATCGAGAGCGAGGAGCTGCGCGGCCGCCGCCTGACCCGACTCGACGGTCCACTTGCCCACGGCGACGTACCGATCGTCGGCGGGCAGCCGGTGCTTCCGCAGCGTACGGCGCCAGCCTGTCACGCGGTCAGCGCCTGTTGAGAGCGACAAATGTCCAGTGACGAGCCCGATGCGCCGGTGACCGCGCCGGATCAACCGCTTGATGGCGAGGCTCGTGCCTTGCGCGTTGTCGGAGACCACGGTGTCGGCCTTGAAGCCGCGCGGCTCGCGGCCGACGAAGACGACCGGCTTCTTCGTTGCGACCAGCCGCCGCACGTCCTCTGCTTCGCCGGGCGCGACGAAGAGCAGCAGGCCGTCGGCCTGCTTGGCCCGGAACACCGACAGGCAGCGCGACTGCTCCGCGACGTCGTTGTAGGTGTTGCCGAGGAGCAACGAATACCCCTCGCGCCGCAGCACGTCTTCGACGCCACGGACCACTCGCGCGTAGAACGGGCTCGCGATGTCGGGGATCAGCATCCCAACCGTGCGCGTCGCCGAGATCTTCACGCTGCGGGCCAGCTCGTTGACGGTATAGTCGAGCGCCTTGACCGCTGCCCGCACGCGCTTGGTCAGCTCCGGGCTGACATACGTCGTCCCGTTCAGGACAGCAGACACCGTGGCGGTCGAGACGCGGGCGCGTTCTGCGACGTCGTAGATCGTGGCCATGCCGGGTGACAGACGGACAATCTCATCGTGCCTCGAAGAGAGGGCGACGACCGATTGTAGCGTCTAGCGCCCGGCAGGCGCACGAACTGCCAGCGACCCGTTGATTCACGGTCTCGTGGGCCAACGGCTATACCTCACGCGCAGACTGATTTGGATCCGTCGTCGCTGACGAGCAGGGCCCCGTCACGAGCAACGGCGAGGCCCACCGATTCCGCCAGAGGTTCAGGGTGTCACCGAAGACCGTACCCCTCGTTCAAGATCAGCCGTCCGATAACAGATAATCCATCGTCAGTGTGAAACGCATGATCGAT
>WHTT01000181.1 GCA_009377605.1 Luteitalea sp. | reverse complement strand
CTGGCAAGCCAGACGCCGAAGGGGGTGAAGCGCCCGGCAGGATTCGACCCTGCGACATCCGGCTTAGAAGGCCGCGGGAACGAGGCGACTAGGGGCAGCGGGACGCCGCTGCCCCCGTTTTTATTGGGGGTTTCGCCTACACGAGACTACCTGGACCCACCCCCAGCCGCTACCGATTGTCAGTCAATTGTCAGTCGCCACTCGGGAATGTGGCGCGCCCGGCAGGATTCGAACCTGCGACATCCGGCTTAGAAGGCCGGCGCTCTATCCAACTGAGCTACGGGCGCTCTTCGACACCGTCGATAGTGTAATCGTAGCGCACGCGAGGATGCTGCCCGCTAGTCTTCGCTCTGCGGGTGTGTCCCGGTGATCGACGTCCAGGCTGGTGCATCGCTTGCGGGGAACGATTCGTCCGACGCCTCCGCGACCAAGTCCTCGCCGAAGGTCGGCCATGGCATCGGCGCTCGCGGGCTCTTCACGTGACGTTCTAGTTGCGCGAGGTCGTTCTTCCCGAGCGCGGCACGGAAGGCGAGCGTGCCACCCACGAGGCCAAGCAGCCAACCACCGAGCGACCGCCGTTTCATCCCCAAGACAGCGAGTGTGCTGCCACAGAGGCCGAGCAACAGCCGTTGTGCCTCGTCGGTCGAGAGCCAGTCGCGTGCGGCACGCACCTCGCCGCCCAGGTGCGGGAAATGAAGCACTCGCGCGCCGGGACGCTCCTGCTCGTCATTCGCGCGCAAGGGCTCGCCGTGAGACGACGACCCGCGCCACAACTTTGAATCGAACATGGTCACTACCTCCGAGCCCAGATCTCTATGGTACAGTGGCTCGCCATGCGATGGCGACTGCAAGAGATCGACTGCCTCCCCGAGCCACGCCCGGCAGGCGGCCCTGGGCGCGCCAGCCGTCACCAGCCCTTCATGTTATCGCGAACGGTTCGATCCACGCTGGCGTACGTTCTGCTGGCCGGCGCACTCGCAGCCTCGATGGCCTGCCAGGCACGGGGTGAGAGCGACGACGCCCGTGAGTTCGATCTGATCGTTCAGGGTGGTCGCGTCTACGATGGTCACAGCGACGCAATGAAGCCGGCCGACGTGGCGATTGCCGGCGACCGCATCGCGGCGGTCGGAGACCTCGGGACCGCATCCGCGAGCCTTGTCATCGACGCGCGCGGAAAGCTGGTAACACCCGGGTTCATCGACGTCCACTCGCATGCTGGCGAGTCATTGACGCGCGCCCCCTTGAACCAAGCGCAGGCGCTCATCGCGCAAGGGGTGACCACCATTGTGATCAATCCCGACGGGGGAGGTCCGGTCGACCTCGCTTCGCAGCGCGCAGAGCTCGAGGCAGCCAGTCCCGGTGTGAACGTGATTCCGCTCATTGGACACGGCGCCGTGCGGAGTGCCGTGCTCGGTATGAGCGATCGAGCACCCACTGCGCAAGAGCTCGAGCGGATGCAGGGGCTCGTCCGCCAGGCCATGGAAGAGGGCGCGTTCGGGTTGTCGTCCGGCCTGTTCTACGCTCCCGGTAGCTATGCCACCACCGACGAGGTGATTGCGCTGATGCGCGTGGTGGCGGAGCACGGCGGGGTGCACAGCAGCCACATTCGTGACGAAGATAGCTACTCGGTCGGTCTGGTCTCGGCCGTCGCCGAAATCATCCAGATTGCCGAAGGGACCGGCACGACCGGCATCGTCAGCCACATGAAGGCGCTCGGACCCGAGAGCTGGGGCAAGGCGGCGGCATGCATCGAGCAGATCGCCGCCGCGCGAGAGCGAGGCGTGCGCCTGTTTGCTGATCAGTACCCGTATGAAGCCTCGTCTACGAGCTTGATGGGCGCGCTCGTCCCGCGCTGGGCGCAGGCTGGAGGTCGCGAGGCGCTGCTCAACCGCCTACGAGCGCCCGACACACGCGCGAGGCTGCTCGTGGAAGTGCGTGAGAACATCCAGCGCAGGGGCGGGCCGTCATCACTCGTCATCGCGGCATTCGCGCCGGATCATGGGCTGGAAGGACAGACCCTCGAAGAGATCGCACGAGAGCAGAAGGCCAGCGCGGAGGAGACGGCGCTGAATCTCGTCGAGCAGGGCAATGCGTCGGTCGTGTCGTTCAACATGTCGATGGACGACATCGATCAGATCATGCGGCAACCCTGGACCATGACCTCGAGCGACGGCGGGCTCACGCTACCAGGTGTGGGTAAGCCGCATCCTCGCAACAACGGCGCGTTTCCGCGCAAGCTCGCCCTGTTCGTGCGTGAGAAGAAGACCGTGACGCTGGAGGCTGCGCTCCGCAGCATGACCGCGTTGCCGGCAGAGGTGTTTGGCTTGAGCGATCGCGGCGTCCTACGTAAAGGCGCCGCTGCCGATGTGCTGGTGTTCGATCCAACGGCCGTACGTGACCGAGCCACCTACGAGGATCCGCACCAGCTCGCCGACGGCATGTCTGCGGTGATCGTCAATGGCGTGGTGGCGCTGGAGCGCGGGGAGGTGACTGGAGCCGTCGCGGGGAAGGTGTTGCGGGCAACCGCCGCCCGCAACGAGTCGGAGTGAGCACCCTCCTCAGCCGGTCGCCAGTTTTGCGGAGGTGGATGTCGCGCCGGCGAAGCGAGCGGGCCAACCTTCGCTCGCTTTTGCGAGCTACGGCTGGCAAGCCGCCGGGCCCCCTCGCTTCGCGGTCGCGTAACCGTCCGATCTGCTCTATCCCTGCGGCCGTACCGCGACGAGGCTCTCGCTGCCATCGACGCCGATCGTCAGGAGCACCGCGCTGTTTCCGGCTGCTGCTACGGCCTTAGTAACGTCCTGCGCTGACTGAACTGGCTTCTTATTGACTTCGTAGATGACCATACCCGGTCGAAGGCCAGCCTCGCCCGCTGGACTGTCCGGCGTAACGTCGGCGACCACGACACCGCCGTCACGCGTCGTCTTCAACTTCGCTCTCAGCTCCGGCGTGAGAGGCTCCACTCTGAGACCGAGGCGGCCGCTTTCTGATTCACCGCCGCCTGACGTACGTGAGGCCTGCTCTTCTGTCTCGAGCTCACTCAGCGTCACGGTGACGCTCTGTTCCTTGCCGGATCGCAGGAACGTCACGTTTGCCTTGCTGCCAGGTTGCTGGGACGCGATGAGGTTTCGCAGCTCGTCTCTGTTGCGAATGTCCTGCCCGTTGACGCCGACGATCACGTCACCCTGTTGGAGCCCAGCATCCTCTGCGGGCGTGTCGGCCTGGACTTCTCCGACGACTGCTCCTTGAGTCGAAGGCAGGTTCAATGCTTCCGCCATGGCCGAGTCAACGTCATTGATCCCCACTCCGAGCCTGGCACGGCGAACCTTGCCGGACTTGACGAGTTGATCCATGACGCCGCGGGCCATGTTGGTCGGAATGGCAAAGCCGACGCCGATGTTCCCGCCGCTGGGAGACAAGATGAGCGTCGGGATGCCGATCAGCTCGCCCCGTGTGTTCACGAGCGCTCCGCCGGAGTTCCCCTGATTGATCGGAGCATCGATCTGCAGGAAGTCACCGTAGCCGGGGTCGCCGCCGCTACCGACATTCACGCCAACCTCGGTGCGCCCCTTTGCGCTGATGATCCCCATGCTTGCTGACTGGTCCAGTCCAAGCGGGCTCCCGATCGCGAGCACCACGTCGCCAACTCGCGCTGTGTCGGAGTCGCCAAACGTGAGCGCGGGCAGGTCTGTCCCTTCAATCTTCACGACGGCGACATCCGTGGGCGGGTCGGCTCCCACGAGCTTTCCGGAGAACTCGCGATCATCGGCCAGCGTCACGGTGATCCGGTCGGCGCCTTCGACGACGTGGTTGTTGGTGATGATGTAACCGTCCGGGCTGACAATGACGCCGGAGCCGACTCCA
>WHTT01000180.1 GCA_009377605.1 Luteitalea sp. | reverse complement strand
CATCACACGCTTCAAGGGACTCGGTGAGATGATGCCCAAGGTGCTCTGGGAGACCACACTCAACCCCAAGAGCCGACGGCTCCTGCGCGTGGAGATTGCGGACGAGATCCTCACGGATCGTGTCATCAACGAGCTCATGGGCCGCGATGCGTCAGCACGATTCCGCTTCATCATGGAGCGGGCCGAGGAAGCGCAGGAGCTCGACGTCTAGCGGTCTAGTCCTGTCGCAACACCTGGATTGGATCAACGCAGCTGGCGCGCCGGGCGGGCACGTAGCTCGCGAACAGCGCCGCGAGAAGCACCACGGTGCCCGTCACGGGCAGCGCACGCAGATCGGCGGGCGCGACATCGGCAATCTGAGCTTCGAGCAGCCGCGCGACCAAGGACGCCCCTAAAAGGCCCCCGACCAGTCCGAGACCTACGGGTGCGAAAGCGGAGCGCACGACGAGCCAGCGGACTCCACGTGCGTCAGCGCCGAGCGCCATGCGAACGCCGATTTCATGGACGCGCTGCGTGACGGCATGCGAGACCACCCCGAAGATGCCAATGGCGAGCAGGAGCAACCCCACGAGCCCGCACAGGGTGAGCATGAGCGCCGCGAAGCGCGGTTCTCGCAGCTCCATCTGCGCCAGCAGCTCGTCGAGCGATCGGATACTCATCATCAGGTGCGGATCGAGCTGTCGCAGCGCCGCAGCGAGCGCGCCGCGGATCTCTGGTCGATCCCTATCGATACGCACGACGAGGTCCATGTCGGAGGCCCAGTCGGGTGGGAAGGGCTGATACACGATCGGCTCCTGCACGCGATACGAGCGGCGCGCGTTGGCCACCACCCCAACCACTGGTCGTGCGCTCGTTTCACCGTCGTTCGTCACCGTGCGACCGAGCGGATCACCCCCCTTGAACAGCATCCGCGCCGTTCGTTCGTCGACCATCGTTGCAGGCGCATCGCCTCGCGCTTCGCGACCAGAGAACGCACGTCCTCGCACGACGGGCAGGCCCATGACCTCGAAGTAGCGCGGTGTCACGAAGAAGACCTGAGGAAGATGCGGAGGTCGCGTGCCCGGCATCTGGACACTTGTCCAACCTCGTGCCCTCGCGAAGATGGGCAGCACACTGGCGCCCGCAACCGCCTGCACGCCTGGGACTCCTTGCAGCCGATCCAGCATCGTCTCAGCGAATTGCCTACGTAGTGGACCGACGGGTACACGCGTTTGGTGAGGCTCCGCCCTGATCACGAGGACGCCTTCCAGGTCGAACCCGAGCGGAATCGTCGTCAAGCGCCAATAGCTGGTGAGCAGCAGTCCCGCTCCGGCAAGGGCGGTGAGACCGAGCGCGACCTGCGTGGTCACGAGCAGTGCCGCACTGCGGGCATGCGTGCGTGTGAGGTGACCCGCCAGGCCGGAGCGCAGGGCGTTCGTGAGGCTGGGCCGTGAATGCCGCACTGCCGGGAGCAGACTGAACAGCAGCGCGCTGCCAACCGAGAGGGTTGCCGTGAACAGAAAGAGGCGCAGGTCTGGCCCGGTCGGCCTGAAGGCAAAGGCGCGCTCTGGCACGACGCTGGTGATCGCGTCGTAGGTGTTGATGGTGACGACCAGCGCCAAGACTCCGGCCGTTGCTGAGAGCCACAGACCCTCAGACAGCAGCGTCGATGCGAGTCGCCAGCGGCTCGCGCCCAACGCCTGTCTGATCGCCAGCTCTCTTGTCCGTTCGAGCCCACGTGCGAGGAGAAGATGTGCCGCGTTTGCGCAGGAAATGAGCAGCACGAGTCCAGCCACGAGGGGGAAGATCAGAAGCCTTGGGCGAAGATCGTCGAAAAGCGCCGTGTGAATCGGCGTAAGCGCGTAACGGATTCGCTCAGACTGCGGCGAAGCAGCAGCGGCCAGGGCGTTGATTTCCGCTTCTCCCTGTACGCGCGTGACGCCCGCTTTCAGCCGAATCAGCGGTTCAACCGCGTCAAGAGGGGCTGATTCCAGGCCGGGCTCCACGGGCTTCGCCTTCAACACATCAACGGCAGCATGCCTCGAGACGGGGTGATAGTAGTCCTTTGGGAGCACGCCCACGATGACGTGAGGAACTTCCACGGCATCGCTGGTGCCGAGGGGTATCGTCTGACCGATAATGTCGTCGCGTCCTCCGAAGCGCTTTTGCCACCACTCGTAGCTGATTAGGATCTCCGACGCGGCCTGGCACGTGGGGTCGCCTGCGAAGCCGTGGCCCATGAGGAGATGCACGCCGAGCACCTCGAGAAAGTTCCGAGAAACCTCAGCGGCGAGGAACGGCCTAGCCTCGAGCGCACCAGGCTCGGGCGCCGGCATGACGTCAGCCTCGTCACTGGTGGCAAGCCCTACCAACTGCCGCGAGTTCTGTGCGAGCGCCTCTACCACCAGGCCCGAGACCATGCCAAAGCGCTCGCCGGTCTGCGGATCGACCGGATTCAGCTTGTAGAGCTGCTCCGCGTCCTCGTACGGAAGGGGCTTGAACAACGCCTGGTCGACGAAGGTGAACACGGCCGCGTTGGCGCCGATACCCACCGCAAGTGTGAGGACGGCGCACGCGGCAAAGGCCGGGCGGGTTCGGAACAGGCGCACGGCGCGTCCAAGATCGGTGAACAGCAACATGGCTCAGACCGTCTCCCGTTTCCGCTCGGCGTCTGTCGGGCTTGTCAGCGGCAAGTCCAACTCTACCCGATCGTGTGCGACCTTTGGTGCAATCCGCCCACGCTCGCCGCGCTGCAAGCGGACAAGACCGTACCCCTCCATCGTCTTGAGCGTCCGCGACAGGTTCGACTTGGCCCGGCCAGTAATCTGTGACAACTCATCAAGCGAGCCGGGCGCGTGCTCGGCGATGATCCGCAGCAGCTCGCGGTTGCCGGCCGACAGCACTTTGGCAAAGGATTCCGTCGAGGTGAACCAGACCTTGGTTTCACCGAACGCGACACGACGCTCGCCACGCGCAATCCGCATGGTGCGCGCCTTCATCTCCTCATAGCTGGCGATACCCACCTTCAGCGTCGTCATGTGATCACTATCGACCGTCGGGTCACTGCGCGGGTGCACGCTCTACTGTTATCATATCGAGATAACACAATCAATGTACGGTCATGGACTTGCCGGCCCCCCAGTTTTATCGGCCCTCCCTGAGACCCTGAATGCCGGCACGCTGAAGAGTAGACACGAAGGCGGTCTCCCGCGCACGCGCAGCGGTGCCGCCGGCGGGGCGTGATCACGGATGCCGCGCCGCCCCGTTGGAGGCCGCGTGATCTGCGACGGGGGTAAAACCACGGGCGGGGCCAGACCGCCGCCGAGCTCACGGAGCTCGGCGGGTCGCGACACGTGAGCGCCGCCCGCGGTTTTTCCACGCGGCCGACCGGGGCGGCGCGGTACCCGCGATCGCGCTTGCCGGCGGACGCGCGACGCTGGCCGCCTCTGTTTACTCTTCAGGGGACGGAACTCGACGCTTCGCGGAGGGTCGAGAAAAACTTGGGGGGAGGGGGCGGCAAGACGGTCATGGGGCGTTTGGCGAAAGCGATCAGGCAGCCCTTGCGAATCCGTTTGTGGACGCACGGAGACGTCCGCTCGCGAACGGTCGGCGCGACGTGTGCCGAGTGCTCGCTTGAGTGATCATAAGGGTCGTGGGCACGACTTACCGCTATCGTCCCGACGTTGTCACAGCCCTCGCCGAACACGGTATCCGTCCTTCATCCACCACGCCGCCGGAGCGCGCGCGCGAGCTGGTCAACGATCTCTATAGCTACGAGCTTCGTCGGCTCCGCGCGCAGCTGCGGCGTGGCGAGATCGCGCGACGCGACTACGCGGCGGTGGTGGCCGAAGCGCGCGACCGCTATCCCCTGCTCGCGCTGCCGCTCCACCACTGGGTCGAGCCCGGTGAGCGATAAGGCTCCCACCGCGCGACTAAAAGGAAATCTTG
>WHTT01000179.1 GCA_009377605.1 Luteitalea sp. | reverse complement strand
GCAATCAGCAGCACCAGTGCGGACACGCCGGAGAGCCACAGCGACACTTTGCTCTCGAGCGATCTATCGGCGCCACGCCCGGGCACGATGGAGGTCGTCACGACGCCCACGGGACGATCGTCGTCGCCGAGCTCACGCTGCCGATTTCTCAACATGGCGGTGGCCCGCTGCTCCGCGGCGCGTTGGCTGGTGCCGCGCGCTCGTCGTCCGACGACGTAGAGCCAGGAGGAGTCGCGGTCTACACGCCAGTCACGGGCTTGTAAACGGGCGTCGACGACGTGATCGAGTGGCAGCCACACGTCGATTGGCTTTGCGCTGAGGCTTTGAAAGCCCCTTGGTGCGACACCGGCAACTACGTAGGCTCTCCCGTCGATCGTGAGGCTCGCGCCGACGGCGCGCGGCTCGCCGCCAAAGTGTCGCTGCCACAGTCCGTACGAGAGGATCGCCCGGTCGCCTCCCTCGGTCAGCGTAAACGCGCCCAGAAGGAAACTGCCCAGATGAGGCTGCGGCCTCAGGACGTTGAAGAGCTCGCGCGACACGAGCATCGCATCGGCAAGAGTTGCGTCTCTGCCATAGCCGATGGAAACCGGTCCGGTGCTGTAAGCAGCGACCCTCTCGAACGCGCCGCTGGCCTTCACGTCGAGGAAGTCGGGATAGCTCGTGCGCTCGACGAGCAACGGCTCGGGAGCCTCCTCGAGCCGAAACTGTACTCGCACGACGTCTGCGGGCTCCGAGACGTGAAACGGCGGGCGGAACAGCAGCGCATCCATCAGCGCGAGCATCGCCGTATTGATGCCCACGCCGATGCAGAGCGTCCCGATGGCAAGCGCCGCGAAGCCGGGGGACCGTGACAGCCCTCTCGCCGCCTGGCGCAGCTCCACGGCAAATGCGGTACCGCTTCTTGGAGAGAGCACGACCGCGGATTATACTCCCCTGACTCCTCTCCGGTTGTGACGTCATTCGTGCATGCCTGCGGTCGAGGTGCAGTTGGTGAAGGAAGGCGCCTGCGCCGATAGGCCAGCGCATTTTGCGCAGAGCCGTCGCCCCAAGGCAATGGCCGGGCGATTGGGCAGGGGAAGGAGAGCTGACCATGCGGCATGTTCGCTTGTTTGAATCAGGCGGGGTAGATAAGCGAAGGTCGATGAATTGCTCGAAGAGCATGGCATGGGGGCGAGACGATGCCCTTGGTTAACCGAACGACAGCGATTCCACCTGAGCTCATTCAGAGCAAAGACCGGTGGCACCGGGCACAAGCCTCTCTGCCCGTTCGGGAAAGGTCCGCATTCTTCTCGAGCTTCAACGACAGGATCTCCCTCTCATTCAGCGACACCGCGCGCTAAAGCCTTGGGAAGAGCCTTGGGCAATTGAGCCGTAAGCGTCCCAAGCGATACGTTCAGATCGTTCTACCCTGAGACGTTTTACACAGCGGTAGAAAATGTTTGCAAACAATTTCTACTATAGTATAAATTGTCACTGTGGCTGCACAGGTCCGCCCGCGCTATCTACAGCCGCAGATCGAAGCCGATCTCCGCCGCAAGATGGTCTTCGTGAGCGGTCCCCGCCAGGTCGGCAAGACGACCATGGCACTCGACATGGCAGGGGGCAACGATGGATATCTGAACTGGGACGTCGCGGAGCATCGGGAGCGCCTGCTGACGCGAGAGCTGCCGCCCACGCCTCTGTGGATCTTCGATGAAATCCACAAGTATCGCCGCTGGCGGAACTTTCTGAAGGGACTGTACGATAGCCGGCGTTCCGGCCAGCGGATGCTCGTCACCGGAAGCGCGCGGCTCGACTACTATCGCTATGGCGGCGAGTCCCTCCAGGGCCGGTATCACGCCCTGCGGCTGCACCCGTTCTCGTGGGCGGAGCTCGGCCTCTCATCCGCGGCCGACCTCGAGACGCTGCTCACGCTGGGTGGCTTTCCAGAGCCCTTCCTCAGTGGCTCGCAGGTGGAGGCCCGCCGCTGGTCGCGCGAATATCGAACCCGCCTGGTTCAGGACGAGATCACAAGCCTGGAGCGGGTCCACGATCTCGGCACGCTGGAACAGTTGGTGCTCGCGCTCCCGGCGCGCGTGGGCTCGATGCTCTCGGTGAACAGCCTCCGCGAGGACCTACAGGTCAATCACAAGACGGTCGCGACCTGGCTGGCGATCCTCGAGCGGCTCTACGCGATCTTCCGGGTGTCGCCGTTCGGCAGTCCGCGGTTGCGGTCGATTCGCAAAGCGCAAAAGCACTATCACTTCGACTGGTCGCTCGTGCAAGACGAGGGGGCCCGGTTCGAGAACCTGGTCGCCTCGCATCTGCTCAAGTGGGTCCACTACCAGCAGGACGCGCAGGGCCGCGACCTCGATCTTCGCTACTTCCGCGACGTCGCCGGGCGCGAAGTGGACTTCGTCGTTGTCGACCGACGGACGCCCGTGCTGATGGTGGAATGCAAGCTGGCCGATGAGGTCGTGGCGCCACCGCTGAAATACCTGAAGGGGCGCTGGCCCGCGTGTGACGCGTGGCAGGTGTCGGTGCGGGGCCGGAAGGACTATCTGACGCCGGACGGCATCCGCGTCGCCCCGGCGCCAGCGCTCCTTTCGACGCTCCTGTGACCTGGCGCAGGTGTGTGACGCCGTGGCGGAGTGCGCGCAGGGCTCGACAGTATCCGGATTGATGGCACTCGATACGACAGGGAACGCGAGCTGCCGGCAGCACTACCTAGCGGAGCGTTGCGAACGGTTTCACAAGCCGTGCTCGAGGATCGCTGGTAAGGAGCCATGGGGAATCTGATCGTCGTTGACTGCGAAGCTCCTTTCGGCGTCGGCGCGCCCTCCGTAGGCGACATGACGGAGTTCGGTGCTGTTGACGTGAACGCCCTCCGGGAGGGCCGGGTCGAGACATTTCACGGTGTCGGTTGCTCTGAGGATACGTTCCGGCAGTTCCGGGAATGGCTCACCCCTCGGATGCCCGTCGTGTTCGTTTCAGACAACCCGGCGTACGACTTCCAGTGGATCAACTTCTACTTCTGGCGCTACTTCGGTGAGAATCCGTTCGGGTATTCCGGGCGGCGCATTGCCGACTTCTACGCCGGGCTGGTGGGCGATTTTCGGAGCACTCAGAAGTGGAAGCGGTTGCGACGAACGAAGCACGACCACCATCCCGTGCACGACGCGCTCGGGAACGCCGAGGCGCTCATTCGGATCCTTGATGGCGAGCGTTGAGATGTTTCCTACTGCCACGCGAATTCGCCGCACGCTGGTGTCAACTGCCGACGAGAGACCGACAGTTTCGCGTCTTCCTCTTCGAGATCAGCTTCCGCCTGCGCTGCCCGCGCCGTTCAACGGCGAGGCCGGTGTCGGCGTCACACTGGGCCGCGTGAATGAGTCGTACCATGAGCGGTGACAGCGTACCCGCCGGCAGCTCGCCAGACTTGGAGCGAGGCATAGGTCTTCCTCGAGTGCGTGACGCGGACGCCTCGGCGAGGCGTCCCTACCTTTGGTGGTGGTAGGGCGCGTTCGCCGAACGCGCCGTCGATAATGCGCTCAATGCAGGTCGGCGGGTTCTGGTATAGAAGAATGGAGTCCGAAGCCGAACCTTATCCCCCCACACAACTCAAGGGAGGGCTTCGCGGTGAGCACGAAATCCAAGATCGCGTTTTGGTGCTATCTCGTTGCAATGGCAGCACCGGCTGTGTGGGGAGTCATGTTTCTTTTCCGCAGCGAGTTCATGCCCTATCACGCCGTCGCAGTCGGCATGCCTTGGTCTGAGGTGCCAGCGCCGTTCCAAATCCTTATCATGGCTTTGCTGAAGCTCGCTGGAGGCGCCTGGCTCACCGTTGCCGTCGCGCAGTTGGTGTTGCTGCTCGTGCCGTTTCGTCCGGGCGCTCGCTGGGCGCGTTGGGCTGTCCCTTCATTGGGGCTCCTTCATTATGCTGGCGTTTGTAAC
>WHTT01000178.1 GCA_009377605.1 Luteitalea sp. | reverse complement strand
ATCGTGGATTTCAAGGGGCGGAAAAGGCCGCGGCGCCGTGCCCCGTAAGCGATACATCCTCACCGCCACGGCCGCACGGGATCTCGAGGAGCTGACGGCCTGGTCATTGGCGCGCTGGGACGAGAGGCTGACCGACCAGTATCTCGACGATCTGCACAGGGGCGCGCAGCGTCTAGCGGAGAACTACAGGTTCTTTAACCCCCGCAAGGAGCTCGCCGGCGGCACCGGCCTGTCCCTGTACCCCGTCCGGGAACACTACATTGTTTACATGCCTGTCGCTGAACGGCACATCATCATCGTGTCGTTCATCCGGCAGGGCCGGGACGTTCCCGCCATTCTCAGGCGCGGGGCCTATCAGATTCGGCACGAGTTGCGAGACATCGCGGAGAAAGCCGCTCGGGGAGAGATTCTCATCCCGGGACGTGCGCGGCGAACCAGGAAGGCATCCCCCGGCGGCGGGCGGCGACGGCGCGACGCGAAGAAAGGTCGCGTCTGAAGGACCGCGAGATTGAGACGACTGCCGGTGAGCCCATTGGGGCTACCGCCCTGCCCGTTTGTTTCGCAGGCTCTAACGGGGCTCGTCGCGGTCGGTTGTCTGTTGCGCCTGACACTCCCTCGGGAGATGGAACAGGGTCTCCGCTACTGGATGACGCAGCATCACCACGAGTCGATCGACGCGTTTCGCGGGCGCTTGAACCTGCGGCGCTGCAGCGATCCGGCGTACTTCGAACGCGCGCACTACTTGCGGATCCTGCAGACTTGGTCCGGGTGAGATGAGTCTTGGTCGTCAAGTGAGCCGTGTACGCCTCAATAGCCTTCACCTTGACGTGGAGCGATGGCCTTGCCCCGGTGAATGCGGAAGAGGACGACGAAGTACACCACGGCGAGCGGCGCCGCGATGACCCACCACCCGAGCGCGATGCGGAGGCTCGCTGGAGGCACCGCGCTGTTGTAGGCCGTCAGCGAGAGGTCGTCGCCGCTTGTCGCGCGCAACATTACCGGGAACACGAGCGCCGCTGTCGCGCCGAGCAAGCCCCCGAGGAACGCGCTCGACCCGAGAAATGCCTGAAGCGGCCGATGGCCACGCAGGCCGAGCACGACGGAGACGATTCCGCCGAGCGCAGCGGCCAAGGCAAGCCAGGCCAGTGGCCGGCTTGACAGGGCCTCGTATAGGGTCGCATTCACGGCCGCCGTGGCCGCTGTGACAATCGGCCACAGCACCGCTACGGTGGCGTAGCACCAGGTCGCGGCGGTTCGGCTGCGCGCGTGAACCGTCCCGTCCGTCTTCCACGCCAGGTACGTCCCGCCGTGCCCAACGATGGCGAGGAGCGCGAACACTCCCACGAGCACGGTGTACCAGTCCAGGATCCCAACCTCGCCGCTGGCCGTGAAGTCCGTGAAGAGCGGAAGCGAGAACCATCCCTCCTGGTTCATGGGAAGCCCCCGGAGCAGGTTGCCGAGTGCCGCGCCAAAGAGGACTGGCAGCAGGGCGCTCGCGACGCCGAAGACGACGTCCCAGGCTGCGCGCCAGAGTGGCTGCTCGATGTGACTGCGGAACTCAATCGCGATGCCGCGGAGGATCAGCGTCCACAACACCAGGAAGATGGCAAAGTAGAAGCCGGAGAGGCCTGCCGCAAGTACTTTCGGGAATGCGACGAAGAGCACACCGCCTGTGGCGAGGAGCCAAACCTCGTTGCCGTCCCAGAATGGGCCGATGGCAGCCAGCACCTGACGCCTCTCCTGGTCGCTCTTGGCAACAAAGAGGTGCAGGGCGCCGGCCCCGAAATCGAAGCCGTCCAGGACAACGTAGGTGGCCAGCATGAGCGCCGCGATGGCAAACCACAGCTCAATCACGTGGCACCTCCGCGCCATGCGCGAGGGCGGCTGTCCCCTCATTGGGGTTCAGCGCTGTCGGTCCGTGCGCGATCTCCCGCCCGATGAGATGGAGAAAGAGCAGCCCCAAGACGAAGTAGAGCCCAGAAAACCCGATCAGCGTGAAGAGCGCCGTGCCAGCATGGACCGTCGGACTGGCTCCATCGGCCGTCCGCAGGATGCCGTAGACCAACCACGGCTGCCGGCCCAGCTCGGTCGTCATCCAGCCTGCCGTGTTCGCGATGTAGGGAAAGGGGAACGCGAGCATCAGGATCCACAGCAGCAACCGACTGCGTCCGAGTCGACCACGCCAGTCGAAGACGGCGGCGGTCGCCATGAGCAGGATGAACAGCGTGCCCAATCCCGCCATCACGTGGAAGGCGTAATAGAGCAACTCGATGTTGTCCGGCCACACGTCCTCGGGGAACTCGTTCAGCCCGCGCACGTTGCGGTGGAACTGGCCGTACGCCAGCCAGCTCAGCATGCCGGGAATGCGGATGGGATTGTCGAGCCGCCGCTCGCGCACGTTCGGCTGCCCAATCACGTTGATCTCCGCCATCCCGCCGCTCTCGAAGCGGCCTTCCATGGCCGCCAGTGTGACCGGCTGATGTTCCGCCACGAGCTTCGCCTGGAGATCGCCGGTGGGAAACGCCACCAGCACGCTCGACAGGAGACCCGCCGCGACGCCGATGCGAAGAAAGAGGCGGGCCTGCCCGCCGTGTAGACCTTGGAGCGCGTAATAGGCACCGACCGCTGCCATCACGAACGACGCCGTCACCACCGACGCCATCATCGTGTGTGCATATTGCGCCAATGCCCACGGGCTCAGCACGAACGCCCAGAAATCAACCAGGTGCAGATGTCCGCCGGGGCCGACCTCGTGCCCGACCGGGTACTGCATGAATGCGTTCGTGGTGACGATGAAGTAGCCCGAGAGCCAGCTTCCGAGGAAGAGCGCCGCCGCCGCCAGGAAATGGCCGCGCCGCCCGAGCCGCCGTTCGCCGAAGACCAGCAACCCGAGAAAGGCCGACTCCAAGAAGAAGGCGAACATCCCCTCCATGGCCAACGTTTGCCCGATCACCCCACCGGCGATCTCCGAGAACCGTGCCCAGTTCGTCCCGAACTGGAACTCCATGGGAATACCGGTGACGACGCCCATGGCGAAGTTGATGCCAAATATCCGTATCCAGAAGCGCGCGGCGTCATCCCACTTCGCACGGCCGGTCCGAAGGCCCACGATTTTCAGCACGACGATGAGCAAGGCCAGGCCCATCGTGAGCTGCGGGAAGAGATAGTGGTAGATGATCGTGAAGGCGAACTGCAGCCGGTGCCAGAGGAGCGGATCGGACATGGGACCGAACGCCTACAGGTACGGACAGTGGATACCTATCGTCTCGTACAGACCGTGCGGAACCGGCAGCAAAATGGCCACGAGCAACGCGAAGCTGAAGATGCCCACCGCCAGACGGCGCGTGTCAAGAACGGTGAGGTCGTTCAGTGGCGGGAGGCCCTTCCGACCTGCGATGAAGAAGGCGATGAACGCCCAGAATAGCAGACCGCTCCACACGAACAGGCCCAGGAGCACCAGCGTGACCATGGCGAGGGTGGCGATCGTCGCGCTCGCGCGCGGACCAAACATGGCGTCCGCGATGTGTCCGCCGTCGAGCTGCCCGATCGGGATCAGGTTGAGGGCCGTCACGAGCAACCCCAGCCAGCCCGCGAACGCCAACGGGTGAAGCACGATCACGTGGCCCTCCGCGATCGCGTCCGGGATGACCACGCTCGCGATGAGGGTGAGCAGCATCGACGATCCCGCATCGGTCCCCAGGTGGAGTCCTGCGCTCGGCGCCGCCGTCGACACCGAGGACAAGGGCAGGCCGATCAGCAGTGCCGGCACTGCCACGGCGAGTCCAGCTAGTGGTCCCGCCACGCCCACGTCGAAGAGGGCCCGACGTGATGGCGACGGCGACCGAAGCTGAATAAACGCGCCGAAGGTTCCGAGCGCGAAAGGCACAGGGATGAAGTACGGCAGGGTCACGCGCATCCCATGCCAGATGGCGGCAACGTAGTGCCCCATCTCGTGCGCGCCGAGAATTGCCATGAGCCCCAGCGAGTAGGATAAGCCCGCGGTGAAGCGGGCGGGCTCCTGCAGCAGATTGATGCCCTGGTGCAGCGCGCCAGCCCACGTCGTGGTGACGTGGGTGAGCGCGATGAGTAGGAGATGCAGGCCT
>WHTT01000177.1 GCA_009377605.1 Luteitalea sp. | reverse complement strand
CAGGCGCCGTATTTCTGCTGCCGTCCACCGACTACATGGACGCGGCCATCGAGCTCGCTATCGAAATGCGGCATCCGCTGCAGGATTGCCTATACCTCGCTGTTGCCCGCGCGCTCAATGTTCCACTCGCGCTGAGCGATCCCAAGTTCCACGACCGCGCGAAGACCATCTATTCCCAGATCGAGTTCATCACGGGCGAGTAATCCCACCTGACGGTAGCGTTATTCCCTGACAGGCCCTTAGTTAGGTCATTCCGTTCGCTTCGTCGTCCCACTGGGCCAGCGTCAGCGGATTGTCCGCACCAGTTCCGACGGCCCTTCAACCAACAAGTTTCGCTCCGCAATGAAGAGATTCTGCGCAACACGAAGACACAAGAACCCTGCTAATACCGCGTATCGTCTAGCTTCACTGAACTTGGCGAGCAGCTGTCTGTGCTTTGCTCCCTCTCTCCATGACATCCATCCCAGTATGACCACAGTTCGTCCCGGTGCGCTTGTGGCTGGCGCAACCTGCCGCAGATACTCCCGCCAGCACCGAAGCAATGCACAAAGGTGCTGAGAAAAGGAGGGGAATGATGAAGGCAGGAAGCATGGAGACCGCGATACGTGGTCTCGCCGTGGCGTTGGCGTCTATCGCCGTTGCGACACCGATGATGGCCACTGGCCAGGGTAAGAACGATGAGACAGAAGCGCAGGACACAGAAACGTCGCGCGGAGGGTATGACATCGGTCGGTTCGCGGAAGAGGCCCGCGAATTGGGATTGACGCCTGGTGAGGCTGCGGCGTTGCAGGAGCGGGTCGACGAGGTCGTGGCTGAAACTGGTGGGATGCAGATTGGCATGAACAAGGTCCTGTCGAAGGACGGGTCGAGCACGATCACGATCCCATTGCCGGGCGAGAACGTGGAGCAGAGCGCGCCCACCATTTTTGTACTGCAAGGGCCGTTATCGGGTGAGAGTGATGGCGACAACGGCTCGATCCTCAGGGTCGTCACCGGTCCTCCCTCGACGACACCAGCCGCTGGCGTGGGCGAATGCAGCGTTGGAGAACGCGCGCCCTACAAAGCGTGCTTCCAACCCCACGGAGATGCGTGGACGCTTTGCGACGGCGCGGCCGAAAATCTCCATGCCGGAGTGCGATTCCGCCTGGACAGCCCCACCACTGAACCACTGTACGGACTAAGCTGGCCGGCGGAACGCACGGCGGGCCGGTGCCGAACGTGGAGCGCGTTCGATTACCCTGAGCTCAATTTGCTTGAAGGTCGCAAGATCTTCTGGAGGGCTTGCAAGATGAGAAATCCGTATTCCGACCCGAGTACGTGGGCATGCAGCCCCGACCTCCGTGACGGCAACACCGGCTGATATCCAGGCACTGGATCCCACAATGAAGCAGCACCACACCGACCATCCGACGTCGGTGGTGCCGGTCGCTTCGGTGGTGCTCCTCGCCGGCTGCGGAGGTGCCGGGCCGGCGGGGAGCCCGCCATCACCCGCGCTCTGGCCGGACGCATTCACATCTCGGCTGGACTCCATACGAACCTCACCTTCGCCAGGCCAGTCGCGCCGATCCGCTCGTAGAACGCGACCGCCGATCTATTCCAGGCAGGCGTTTGCCATTCGAGATGTTCGATTCCTACTGTCGCGCCCTGCCGTGCGATGGATTCCATGAGCGTCCGACCGATCCCGCGGCCGCGCTGACGTGGCGAGACGTACAAACAGTCGACATGGAGGTACTCGGTGGCACGCCATGTCGAGTAGTCGCGCGTGAAGGTCGCGTACCCCTCGACGTCCCCATCGATTTCAGCCACGAGGCACCACACGCGTGGCGGATCGCCGAAGAGCGCCGTGTTGAGTCGATCCCGTAGGCCGTCGACGGTCAGTCGGACGTGCTCGTATGCTGCGTGAGCGACGCACAGTTCGACGATGGTATCGAGATCGTCTGCACGCGCCGCTCGGACCAAGAAACCGCGTTGCTGCGCACACACCGGAGCTCCTTCTGCTGCCGTTAGTCGGGCTTCAGTCATGGCTGAACAGTCGGTCTCGAACGTGAACAGCGCCTCGAAGTGCGCGAGTGCGCGCTCGGATGACGCAGCGCGACTGTCGGTGACAAGTCGACGTTCTACGGGCACCGTGGGCATGTGAGCGTCCTCCAATGACCTCACTGTCCTATAGACCGCACTGCGGTTCGATAGGCAGAAATGACAATCAGCGTTAGGATCCTGCCATGACTGCCTTGCGCAATCGACGCGTCGCCGCTCTTGTCTACGACCGTCTTTGCACGTTCGAGTTCGGCATCGCTGTCGAGATCTTCGCGCTCCCTCGGCCCGAGTTGAGCGTGGACTGGTACGAGTTCGCGGTCTGCTCGCTTGACCTCGGGCCGTTGAGGGCGACCGGCGGCGTCAGGATGGAGCCGACCGCCGGACTGGGAGGACTGCGACGCGCGGGTACGATCGTGATCCCGGGTTGGCGGGACCCCAACGAGCGCCCCCCTGACGCGTTGCTCAAAGCCGTACGGGCGGCTCATGCGCGTGGCGCACGGCTCGTCACGATCTGCTCGGGCGTCTTCGTCCTTGCCGCGGCAGGGCTGCTCGATGGCAAGCGAGCGACGACGCACTGGCGGTACGTCGATCGCCTACGCGAGCTCTGTCCAAGGATTCGCGTCGAGCCGGATGTCCTGTACGTCGATGAAGGCACGATCCTCACGTCCGCCGGGAGTGCCGCTGGCATCGATCTCTGCCTGCACATCGTCCGGCGTGACTACGGCGCGAACATCGCCAATCAGGTCGCGCGGCGCCTGATCATGCCGCCGCAGCGTGAGGGCGGCCAGTCACAGTACATCCCCGCACCGATCCAACCCGAGGCCCACGGCGGGCTAGCGCACGTGCTCGAGTGGGCTCACCGTCACTTGAGCGAGCGCCTCTCGGTTGAGAGGCTTGCGCAACGCGCGGCCATGTCACCACGACGTTCGCGCGCCGGTTTCGCGAGGAGACAGGTACGACGCCGCACCAGTGGGTGTTGCATCAGCGTCTGCTTGCGGCGCAGCACAGGCTCGAAACAACCAACGAGCCCATGGATGAAGTGGCAGAAGCCGTGGGGCTTCAAACCGCGGCGACGTTGCGGATGCATTTCCGGCGGGCACTTCGTACCACTCCGACTGCCTACCGCCGTCGGTTTGCCGTGACCAAGCACTCGGGTCCATTTTGGACACATGGTCGCCTTGAAAGGCCGTTGATCCGACCGCGCAAATCTTGAGCAAACTGGAGGCGGCTCATGGTCTCCTCCTCGCCCGTCGCGTACGCATTAACCAAGGCGCGCGCGAGCGGTGCGGAGGTTCTCGGCGGCATGCGACATGCAACACGCCCTTCGCGATATCGGTCACCTGAAGCGTCAGTCGAGGTAGCGTCGATCGCAACGCGGAAGAACGCGTTCGCGCCTTCACGCTTTGCAAAAAGAACCCGATCGGTATTCATCTGTGGCGGTCGAGCTCCAGCGACGCCTGACAAGGGGGAGGTTTGTCATGATCGTTCAGCACGCCGTTACAGCCACGAGAGCGTGGCACCCGTGTACGGTAGCAACGTACGTATGTGCGAGAGAAGTGAGAGTAAGCCTTGATGCGTTAAGCAACTTAGCGGTGTGGCGCGGCGCGGTTGCGCGCGCGGCAGCCGCACTGCTGGCGATAAGCGTCACGATGGTGCCAGGTTACGCACGGGCGGCGGAGCAGGAGAAGCTGACCGCGGCCGACGGGGCAGCGGACAACGCGTTCGGCCGCTCGCTGGCCCTCGACGGCGACACGCTGGTCGTCGGCGCCCCCGGAGCCGAAGTCGACGGCAACGGCTTCCAGGGCGCTGTGTACGTGCTCACGCGATCCGAAGGCACCTGGACCGAGACCGCCAAGCTCACGGCAGCCGACGGCGCGACGAGCGACCGCTTCGGCCAGGCAGTGGCCCTCGAGGGTGACACGCTGATCGTCGGCAGCGTATTGAGTGGGACCTACGTGTTCACACGAAGCGGCGGCACCTGGACCGAGACGGCCACGCTGTCCCCGTCGACCGGCTCCCCAGGCAGCCTGGCTCTTTCGGGTGACACCCTGGTCGTCGGTGTCCTGAGTGTCTTGGGTGAGGCGTTGGTGTTCACAC
>WHTT01000176.1 GCA_009377605.1 Luteitalea sp. | reverse complement strand
CGGTAGGAAGCATGGACCATAATAAACCATGTATTTACAACGGCTTGTACGCCATCAGGTGCTGCGAAGTTGGTCCGAAAGTCTCCGTGCCTTCCCGCGACGGAGAACGGGCGCCAGACGGGCCGTGTGCGCGTCCAGGAGGCATCCTGGCACGGGGTCCGGAGCACGGGAGACTCGTCGAAAAAATGCGTGTCAAGCACCAACTGAGGTCGATGCGAGAAAAATCTTCAGAACAGAACTGTGACCGTCACTCCGCCATTCTTGCACGCGCCCCGAGAGCCGCGAGGCCTACAACAACATGCGGGAGCGTGCCCCCAGATCCATCAGGCACCCCGGACGGACCTAGGTAGTAGACGAGCGACTACTAATGTAGTAGACTGCCTTCTACCTCACTATGGCGAAGAAGACCCCGTACGAGAACCGCATCGAGTTGTTGCAGGGAACACTCGATATGCTGATCCTGCGCACGCTTCAATGGGGACCCCAGCACGGCCACGGCATTGGGCTGGCGATCCGTGCCAGCTCCGCCGAGGTTCTCCAAGTGGATCACGGCTCGCTCTATCCTGCCCTCCATCGCCTCGAGAGACAGGGCTGGATTACTGCTGACTGGAAGATCACCGAGAACAAGCAACGCGCGAAGTATTACCGCCTGACAGCAGCGGGCAAGAAGCAGCTGGTTGCAGAGGAGTCACGGTGGGACCGGCTGGTCGAGGCCATCGCGCGCGTGATGCGCCCCGCATAGGGAACCGGCTATGTCCAGCTTCTTCAGCCGCTGGTGGAAACGCCTTCAGCCCCGGCTCCGGCGGCGAGCGCAGGACGAGCAGGATCTCGACGACGAAGTCCGGTTCCACCTCGCGCAGGAGGCTCAGCTGAGGATCGAGCGCGGCGTGCCACCGGAGGAAGCTCGCACGTCAGCTCGACGCGATTTTGGCAACATCCCGCTCGTTACCGAGGCCACGCGCGACATGTGGGGATGGACCTGGCTCGAACGTATCGCACAGGACGTCCGGTTTGCCGGGCGCATGCTCGCGCGCAGTCCTGCGTTTACCGTTGTCGCGCTGTGCACCCTAGCGCTCGGCATAGGCGCTACCACGGCAATCTTCACGGTCGTGAACAGTGTGCTGCTGCGCGCTCTGTCCTTTCCGGAACCCGATCGCCTCGTCATGGTGTGGGAGCAGTCTCCTTCCGGCAACACCACCAACGTTGTCCAGACCCAGAACTTCCTTGACTGGCGCACCCGCAACCGTGCGTTCGAGGCCATCGCGGCGTTTCGGCAGCTCCCTGCAAATGTCATGTTCGGCGGCGAGGCAGAGCAAGTGCTGAGCCTCACCGTGACGGCCGAGTTCTTTTCGGTGTTGGACGTTCCTCCCATGCTCGGACGACCGATTCTTTCAGGAGAAGGCCGTCCGGGCGGACAAGGAACCGTGGTGCTCAGCCACACGTTCTGGCAGCGGTGGTTCGGCGGCAATCCGACCATCATCGGACGAAGCATCTCAGTCAATGGACGTCCGCTCGAGATAGTCGGTGTCATGCCGGCCGGGTTCTCGTTTCCTGGAGTGCGAGCGGAGCTGTTCTCGCCGCTTGTGATCGATCCGGTGACGGCACCTCAGGATGGGCGCAACTTCTCCACGGTTGCGCGATTGCGGCGTGGCGTCGGCGTTCAAGCGGCCCAGGCCGACATGGATGGCATTGCCGCCCAGACCGCGCGCGAGCGGCCGCAGATGAATGCCCGTTGGGGAGCCAACGTTGTTCCGCTCCGCGACGAGGCCGTCGGCCAGATCCGGCCGGCCCTCCTCGTCCTCTTTGGGGCAGTTGGGTGCGTACTGCTCATCGCCTGTGCGAACGTTGCGAATCTCTTGCTGATGCGTGCCACGGCCCGTGCGCGAGAGCTCACAATCCGTTTGGCTTTGGGTGCTGGGCGGTGGCGCCTCGCCCATCAGCTCGTTGTCGAGAGCGTGCTGTTGGCCGGCCTTGGTGGCGCGCTCGGTCTGCTGCTGGCCCTGTTTGGTGTGCCCATCCTCGTCTCGCTGTTCCCGGAGACGTTTCCGTTGCCGCGCGCCGATGAAATCCGAGTTGATGGCTGGGTGCTCGGCTTCACGACGTGTGTGTCGATGGGCGCCGGCATTTTGTTTGGTGTGTTGCCGGGCTTTCTCGCACGCCGGAATGATCCGATGCGCGTGCTGCACGGGAGCGGACGGGCGGTCGTCGGGAGCGGTGCCAAAGTACGCGCGCTGCTCGTGACTGGCGAGGTGGCGCTGGCACTGATGCTCGTCGTTGGCACAGGATTGATGGTTCGCAGCCTGACGCACCTCTATGCGGTCGATCCCGGTTTTCGACCCGAGCACGTGCTGACGTTGCGCATGCTGTTGCTGCCATCGAAGTACCTCGACGTGTCGCGGCGCGCGGCGTTCGTCGAGCAGGTCCTCGAGCGCGTGCGTGAGATTCCCGGCGTGACCGCTGCAGGTTCCGTCCACTTTCTTCCGTTGAGTGGCTCCGAATCGGGCACGGGCGTGTATCGGGCCGATCGGCCTGCTCCCGCTCCAGGCGCGGGGAGCAGCGCCTCGGTGTCAGTGATCACGCCCGGGTACTTCCCGGCGCTGGGGATTCCCGTGATCGCGGGCCGCGATATCGACCAACGGGACCGCATGGACGCACTTCGTGTTGCCATCGTCAATCAAGCCTTCGCACGGGAGTTCTTCCCAAATGACGAGCCCTTGGGGAAGCGGCTCAAGGTTTGGTGGTCCAGCACGCGTGGTGACGACATTCCAGAATTCGAGATCGTTGGCCTTGCCGGTAATGTGCGCCACGAGGGTATGCACAAGGGCGCGAATCCCACGGTGTTTCTGGTCCACGGGCAGGAACCGAATCTATTCGCGTCGCTCGTCGTGCGCACGGCTGGGGAGCCGCTCACCGTGGCCGCCGCGGTGCGAAAGGCGATCCGCAGTATTGATCCGGAACAAGGTGTGTCTGACGTGCAAACGATGGAGTCGGTGCTGGCAGATTCTGTGGCACGGCCTCGCCTTCAAGCCATCCTGTTCGGTCTGTTTGGGGCCCTCGCCTTGGTGATGGCCTGCGTTGGCCTCTACGGCCTCATCTCGTACTCAGTCCAGCAGCGGGTCCGGGAGATGGGCGTCCGCCTCGCGCTTGGTGCGGCCCCTTCGTCTATTCTGCGACTGGTCGTGGGTGAAGGGCTTCGCCTGACGGTTGTCGGTCTGGTCGTCGGCCTCGTCGCTGCTTTGATGCTCACCCGCTATCTCGCGACGCTGCTCTACGGCGTGACGCCGACCGATCCTGGGGTATTTGTCGCTGTGGGCGCCTTGCTGCTCACCGTGGCGATAACAGCGTGCTACCTGCCCGCGCGGCGCGCGACCCGCATCGATCCGGCACGCGTGCTGCGTGACGAATGATCACACGCATAGCCCGTAGCGAGGGGCCTAAAGGCCGCGCGCTACGTTTTGCTCGTCACTCGTCACTCGTCACTTGTTTTAACCCCCGCGCCTTCATCGGTAACCCGAAGAGATCGATGAAGCCACGCGCGGCGGTCACGTCGTAGTCCTGCATCGCAAAGCTGGCGAGCTTCACGTCGTAGAGCGAGAGCGGAGAGGAGGCGCTCACGGCCTGGGCCCGTCCCTTGTACAACTTCACGCGCACCTGGCCCGTGACGACCTGCGACGCGTTGTCGGCAAATGCTTGCAATGCCTCGCGCAGTGGATGAAACCACTGACCGTAGTACACCAGCTCTCCGTAACGCAGCGCCAACCGTTGCTTTTCGTGGTACAGCTCGCGCTCCAGGCAGAGCTGCTCGAGCGCCTTGTGTGCCTCGTACAGGATCGTGCCGCCTGGCGTCTCGTAGACGCCGCGGCTCTTCATCCCAACGAGCCGATTTTCGACGAGCGTGACTTGGCCGACCGCGTGACGGCCGCCCAACGCATTCAGCGCGGCGATGAGCTCGTGGCCACGATTCCTGAAGCGCTTGCCATTCAGCGCCACGGGCGTGCCGTGCTCGAAGGCGAGCTCGACGTACTCCGGCTTGTTGGGCGCCTTCCGCGCCGGCACGCTCATCGTATAGACCCGATCGCGCGGCTCTTCGGCAGGATCCTCGATCTCGGCTCCTTCGTGCGAGATGTGCCACAGGTTCCGATCTTGCGAATAAATCTTCTTCTTGGTTTGAGTGATAGGGATGCCGTGCCGCTTTGCGTAGTCCACCGCGGTCTCACGGTCGTTGAGCCCGTCGGCGAGAAACTGCGGGTCCTT
>WHTT01000175.1 GCA_009377605.1 Luteitalea sp. | reverse complement strand
TGCAGATCATTCCACTGCACCTGGACGCGTTGACCAATCCAGCCGCGTGGCGCGCCGTAGTACGCGGCTTCGACCTCGACGCAGCCATCGAGGTGCACGGTGCGTTCGCCGTATCGGTAGTAGCGAAACGGTTCCAGCGGCAGCGGCCCAAGCGCCGGCCGCTCTTCGGCAAACATCGCCGCGACTTGCCGCTTCGTCGTCCCGTGGATGCGGGTGTCGGCCCAGCGCGTCTCCCAGCGATCCAAGTACGCTTGCGCCTCGTCGAGACTCTCAAAGCGCAGGCCTTTGAGCGGCGTCTTCTGCGCATGGCCGACGCCGGCTTCGACCTTCCCTTGGCGATCAGGATCGCCCACCCGGCACGGCAGGGCGACCACGCCGTAGTGCGTGAGCACATCGCGATAGAGCGGATTCAGCGCCGGGTCGTAGATGTCCGGGGTGAGGACGCCTTCCTTCAGATTGTCGAGGTTATGTGCCGCGGCCGGATCTGTAGCGGCGACTACGGCGGCTTCGAAACGGAGCCTCCTTCCCGCTGATCTCCGCCACATAACGAGGCGTCTCTTTCGCCAGATGATCACCGAGCGCCGATGGCGCAAGGAGGTTGTCATGCTGGAGCGCTACTTCGCCCGCCCACAGACTGTCGATCGGATTCGTGCATCATGGCTTGGCCCAGCGATCGAGCAGTGCGCGATCTGGCTGATTGAGCGTGGTCACGCGGCCAGGAATCTCGCGCGGTATGTACCGATTCAGATGCACTTTGGCGCGTTCGCGCAGGCGCGAGGCGCAACGCGTTACGAAGATCTCCCGGCGTACGTCGATTCATTCGTTAGTGACCGGATAGCGCGACCGGATCACCGGCGCGCTCCTGGGGCTCCGCGACCACGCTTGACGCAGGAGATCCGCTGGCCCATCGAGCAGATGCTCCGATTGGTGGTGCCGGGATTTGTGGGCCACACGCGTCATCGGGTCCTCCATGAGCCATTCGCGGAGAGCGTGCCAGGGTTTTTCGCGTACTTGCGTGGCGAGCGTGGACTGCGGGAGGAGACCGTCGTTCAGTATGCCCACCACCTCTGCCAGCTCGAAGCCTATTTGCGCGGGATTGGGCTGGAGGACCTCCGAGCCCTGTCCCCGGTGATCGTGAGCGGATTCTTCACCGATCGTAGCGGGCTGCACCGGACGCGTGTTCGCGATCGATGTGGCATCGTCCGAGTGTTTCTCCGGTATCTGCATCGGCAGGGCCTCGTCGCCCGCGACCTGAGCGGCACCGTCGAAGCGCCATCCGTGTACCGATTGGCGACGATCCCGCGGTCGATCACTTGGGACGAGGTGCGCCGCATGCTCGACACAGTCGATCGGCGTACGGTCGTGGGTCGTCGTGACTACGCGATGCTGCTGCTTCTGGTGACCTACGGTCTGCGGGCACGGGAGGTCGCTGCGCTCACGCTGGACGACGTGGACTGGCGTCATGATCGATTGCGCGTCCCCGAGCGCAAGGCGGGGCACTCGACGGCGTATCCGTTGTCGCCACTCGTGGGCCAGGCAATCCTTGCGTACCTGAAAACGGGCCGACCTACGACGTCCTCCCGCCGGATCTTCTTTCGTACGCTCGCGCCGTGCGAGCCGATTACTCATTCGGCCGTGTCCTGTCGCGCGGCCCACTACCTCCGGCAGGCAGAAATTGTCGTCCCGCGTCCAGGCTCGCATACGTTGCGACACACCTGCGTCCAGCGCCTCGTCGATGCGGGGTGGCCGCTCAAGCCCATCGGGGACTACGTCGGGCACCGCAGTCCGTCATCGACGGAGATCTACAGCAAGGTCGCGGTCGAGGCCCTGCGCGACGTGGCGTACGGCGACAAGGAGGAAGTCATATGAAATCCTCCTGGACCGGTTTCCACGGCCCGCTGGCACCGGGGATTGATGCATTTCTGGCTCACAAACGCGCGCTCGGTTGTCTCTTCCGTGTGGAGGAGTTGTCGCTGCGGCTGTTCGATCAGTTTCTAATCGCGCAGCCGATCACGACGCTCAGCGCGATCACGCCCGACGTCGTGGACGCCTTCCTCGTCTCGCGCCCCCGCCACGCGCCGCGCAGTTATAACCACTTGCGCGGGACACTCGTCCGGCTGTTCGACTGGCTCGCGGCGCACGACCAGTTCGGGCCTTCGCCCGTGCGGGCACGACCCCGACGATCGACCCAGTCGCGGCTGCCGTTTCTCTTCGACGACGCCACCGCTCGCCGACTGCTCGACACCGCCAGCCGATTGCCCGACAAGGGCGGCACCGTGTGCCGAGGCAAGACCTATCGGGTCATCTTCACATTGCTCTATGGGCTGGGACTGCGGGTGGGAGAGGTGGCGCGGCTGTGCGTCGGGGATGTCGATCTGACCCGCGATCTGCTGGTCATCCGACAGACCAAGTTCTACAAGAGCCGTCTCGTCCCCTTTGGTCCTGGCATCCACATGGTGTTGAGCGATCACCTCGCCCGTCGGGCGCGGCCGTCCGAGACGATCTCGCCGTCGACACCGGTGTTCTCGCTCCGCGGCGGCCGGGGCGTCAGTGCTGGGACCATCAGTCAAACCTTTCACCATCTCGTGCCGGCGCTCGGGCTCTCGATTCCAGACGGGGCCGTGGGCCCGCGCGTGCATGACCTCCGGCACGCGTTTGCGGTGGGTACGTTGCTGCGCTGGTACCGGAGCGGGCTCGACCCCAGCACGCGCCTGCTCCAGCTGTCGACGTTCCTCGGCCACGTCAGTCCCGTCACCACGGCGGTGTATTTGACCATCACGCCCGAGCTGCTCGGCGAAGCCAGCGCGCGATTCGAGCACTGGGCTCACGCGGCCGTTACGGAGACGACGTCGTGAGCCCCTCCGTGGGCGCGCTGGTCCAGGCCTTCCTGGCAGACGAGCTCCCGGTCCAGCGAGGGCTGCGGCCGGCGTCCGTCAAAGCGTACCGAGACGGGCTTCGCCTCTTTCTCGTGTTCGTCTCGCGCGACGTGTCGTGTCGGCTCACGCAGATCTCCCGCGAGGCCTTCACACTCGATCGCGTCCTTCGGTTCCTCCACGATCTCGAGACGACGCGACACAATCATCGGCGGACGCGGAATCACCGCCTGACGATCCTGCGCGCCTTCTTCGAGTTTCTCGCGCGTCGATGTCCTGAGTATTTGGCGGTGGCGCAGCAAGTGGCCGCGATCGCCGTCAAGCGTGCGCCGCCCCCGGAGACCTTCTTCTTGGAGCGCGACGAAGTCGAGACGCTCTTGCGACGGTTACCCGCACACGGACGACACGCCCTGCGTGATCGCGCCCTTTTTCTCCTGCTCTACAACACGGGCGCCCGCGTGCAGGAGATTGCCGACCTGCGCATCGAGCATCTCGACCTGGGGCCGCAGCCCCGCGTGCGCCTGCATGGGAAGGGCGACAAATGGCGCGTCTGCCCGCTCTGGTCGCAGACCGTCGATGCGATCACGCGGCTGCTGCGAGAGGCATGCTCGACGCCTCAGCCCACTCGGGCGCTCTTCACGTCCCATGGTACGCGTGCCCTCACGCGCTTCGGCCTCTACAAGATCGTCCGGCGCCATACCGACCCATTGCGGGTCCAGCGCGCCGCACCGATCGGTCGCCACGTCGGCCCGCATGTCTTTCGCCACACGGCCGCCGTACATCTGCTCGAAGCGGGCGTCGACGTCAACGTGATCCGTGGCTGGCTCGGTCACGTCAGTTTGGAGACGACCAATCGCTACGCGGAAATCAACACACGCATGAAGGAGGCGGCCCTGCGCTTGTGCGAGCCGCCCACGGCCGACTCGGATTCATCCCGCCGAACGCCCGTCTGGCGTGATGACCAGGCGCTCCTGGCGTGGCTGGCTTCTCTGTGAATCGTTATGTGTCCAGTTTCCCGCGGCCCACCGGTGCCGAGCGCTCCCTCCTGCGGGCGCCGCCACATATCAAACGCGGGCACATAACCTTGATTATGTGGCGTGGCACATAATCGAGGACGATGACGCGCACCGTGCCGCCCAGCCGGCGAAAGGCGCGTTCGTGGAGCTCGGCCCAGACCTGCGCACTGGAGCGCCACACCAGCAGCCGCACCGACTTGCGTGAGCAGCCCAGGGTCAGGACGAAGAGGCGCGGGCGTCGATACTTCCGGGTGCTCGGGTCGCGGACCATCGGTCCCCCATCTCCGTAGTCCACCTGGCCTTCTTCCCCGGGCGCCGTCGTGATCACGACCCGCGCCTCGATCGGCGTGCGGCCACGCAGGTGGACAATGAAGCGCCGGACACTCGCATAGCGACCGGGAAACCCGTGGTCGTCGACAAGGTCCTGCCAGATTGCCATCGCATTCTG
>WHTT01000174.1 GCA_009377605.1 Luteitalea sp. | reverse complement strand
GGCCTCCCTTGTATTGTCGGGACAGGAAACGGTACGAGCATGCTTCACACCGGTGACGAGGTCACCGTCTCTTGCGCCGAAGGCGCGGAGGGCCACGTCTATCCGGGGATCCTGCCGTTCGACGTCGAACGCATTGACGCTGGGGGCGTTCCCACCACACGTACCAAGATCATGCTGATCGTCGGCGATCCCACGCGTGCCTTCGCGCTCGCGGCCATCCCCAACGCGGGCGTGGGCCTGGCACGAACGGAGTTCATCATTACGAACGACATTGGGATCCATCCAATGGCTCTGGCCCACTACCCCGCCCTGGGTGATGCGGCCGCGCTCAAGGAGCTCGCGGCTCGTATTGGCCACGAGGATCCGCGCGAGTTCTTCATCCGCCGCTTCAGTGAAGGCGTGGGACGCATCGCCGCGGCCTTCTTTCCCAAGCCGGTTATCGTGCGTATGAGCGACTTCAAGACGAATGAGTATGCAGCGCTGGTCGGTGGGCGCGAGTTCGAGCCGAGCGAGGAGAACCCGATGTTGGGCTTCCGTGGCGCCTCGCGCTACTTCGATGCGCGGTACGCCGAGGGCTTTGCGCTCGAGTGCGCGGCGCTCCGTCGCGTGCGGCTCGAAATGGGGCTCACCAACGTGAAGGTGATGATTCCCTTCTGTCGGACGGTCGACGAGGGTCGCCGCGTGCTGGACGTCATGGCCGCGCACGGACTCCGGCAAGGCGAGCATGACCTCGAGGTTTACGCGATGTGCGAGATCCCGGCGAACGTCGTGCTGGCCGAGGAGTTCCTGAAGGTCTTCGACGGGTACTCGATCGGGTCGAACGACCTCACCCAGCTGACGTTGGGCCTCGATCGCGACTCGGAGGCCGTCGCGCAGCTCTTCGACGAGCGCAATTCGGCCGTGACATGGATGGTGGCGCATGCGATCGCGGCGGCGAAACGCATCAGGAAGCCCATCGGCATCTGCGGTCAGGCCCCGTCGGACTACCCGGAGTTTGCTACCTGGCTCGTGCAGCAAGGGATCGACTCGATTGCCCTCAATCCGGACGTCGCCATCAAGACGGCCGTGCTGATTGCGCAGGCAGAGCGTGAGGCGGCGACGAGCCCAACGTAACGATTTGGCCTCCACGGCGATGTCTATCTTCAAACGAATCCTGCTCGACATCAACGCGCTGGACGAAGCGCATCCGGCGATTGCTCTCGCGCTCGACCTCGCGGGCCGGTGTCACGCTCGGCTGAAGATCGTGGATGTGGTCCCGGAGCTGCCACGCCTGGCACAGCGGTATCTGCCAGCCCCCCTCGAGACGGACCTCGTCGACTCTCGCCGCGAACGACTCAGCCAGCTCGCGGCCGAGGCGCGCAACACGGGCACGACGGTTGAGACGAACGTGTTGCGTGGCAAACCGGCGGTGGCGATCATTCGAGAGATCCTCCGATCGGACCACGATTTGGTGATGCGCGCGCACGGGCGGGTCGAGACCCCGCCCGGCCCGTTTGGTCCCGTCGATCAACAACTCCTGAGAAAATGCCCGGTTCCGGTGTGGCTGATTGGACCCGACGCGGCCCGTCCCCGCCACGTGCTGGCATGCGTCGACGCGGGGGCCGACGATCCGGTGGAACAACGGTTGAACCGCCAGATCCTCACCCTGGCGTGCGCGATCGCCGCACTCGAGGGCGGCACGGTGACCCTGCTCCACGCCTGGTCGGTCTTCGGTGAGGAGTTGCTCAGGAGCCATATGCGGGACGCCGAGCTCTCGGCGGTGGTGGAATCGATTCGCCAGGCAGCAGCCGATGGCCTCGAGGCGCTCGAAGACACGCTCGCGGAGCGGACCCCCGAGACCACACGCGAGCTCGTTAGAGGTCGACCCGAGGACGTGATCCCGCAGTTCGTGGCCGCGCACGACGTGGACCTCGTCGTGATGGGCACGGTGGCACGAACAGGGTTGGCGGGCGTCGTCATGGGCAATACGGCCGAGCGCATCCTGCTCCGACTCCGCACGGCGGTCCTGGCACTGAAGCCTGACGGCTTCCTCAGCCCCGTGCGCCTCGACGCGCCAGCTTGATTCCCTGCCCGACCGCTGCCGGGACCGCCGCGAGGGCGACGACCAAGACCCAATCCGTGAGACCGAGCGGGGAGAGACCGAGGACGTGGGCCAACGCGTCGGTCGACAGTGCCATTACCTGCAGCATGACGGTCAACGCCACGGCCCCAAGAGCATAGAGATTGGCGGTCATCCGACTCGGCCGCAGGACGGGCTCGACACTCCGCGCGTTCCCGAGGTGGAAGATCTGCGCCAGCGCCAACGTCATGAAGCCCATCGTCCTCGCCTCGGCGATCGGCCGGTCGAGCGCGATGACGAAGCCTACGAGGGTGGACGCGGTGATCAGCACCGCGTAGAACAGAATGCTCCTGAGAAACGCTCGCGAGAGAATCGCCTCTCTGGGGTCGCGGGGAGGTCGCTGCATAACATCGGCGTCGCCCGACTCCATGGCGAGCGCCAGCGCAGGGAACGTGTCGGTCACCATGTTGAGCCACAGAATCTGCAGCGGGAGCAGCGGCAACGGGAGCCCCGCCAGGCCGGCCGCCAGCAGCACCAGAACTTCTGCCAGGTTGCAACTAAACAGATAGAAGACAAACTTCCGGATGTTGTCGTAGATGATGCGCCCTTCTTCGACGGCGGCGGCAACGGTCTCGAAGCGATCGTCCTGCAGGACCATCGATGCCGCCTCTTTCGCGACGTCGGTGCCGCGTCTGCCCATCGCTACGCCCACGTCGGCCCGCTTGAGCGCGGGCGCGTCGTTCACGCCGTCGCCCAGCATGGCCACGATGTCGCCGCGCGCCTGCAGCGCGTGCACAATCGTCAGCTTGTCCTCAGGGGCCACGCGGCTGAACGCACCGGCGGTAGCCAATCTGTCTGCCAGCTCGGCGGCCGAGAGCGCGCGGAGCTCGCGCCCATCGATCACCTGCGCGTCGGTCTCCACGACGCCCAACTCTCGGCCAATCGCCTCGGCGGTGAGCCGTTGATCGCCGGTGATCATGATCGTGCGCAGCCCCGCGTCGTGCAGCCGCGCGATGGTCTCCCGGACGCCCAGGGCAGGAGGATCCATCAGGCCGACGAAGCCCAGGAAACGAAGGCCGCGCAATGCCGCCTCGGCCGGCTGCGCGACGACGCCAGCGCCGAGTCCCAGCACGCGCAGCCCGCGCGCCGCGAGATCGGCGTTCACGCCGAGCAGGTGCTGGCGCATGGCCTCGTCGAGCGCGCGATCATCACCTCCTTCATCCACCCGATCGCTCAGCTCGAGCAGCCGGCGCGGCGCCCCTTTGACGTACGCGACGATCCGGCTGTCCACCTGATGAAAGGAGGCCATGAGCTTCCGCTTGCTGGAGAACGGCACCAGACCGAGGATGGGACGCTCGGCGAGGAGGTGTTGATGGTCGATGCCTGCGTGTGTAGCCGCGTGAAGGAGCGCGGCGTCTACCGGATCGCCCCTCAACAACGTCCTATCGGACGTTTGCGCGTCCGGGCGGCTCGCCAACAGCCCTGTCTCGAGCGCGTCGCGCACCGCCGCGCCGAGCGGCGTCACCACGGAGTCGCTCGGCCGCAGAGCGACTTCGCCCCGCGGGGTCCACACGCGCACCACCGACATGTCGCCGGACGTCAGCGTCCGCGTCTTGTCCGTACAGATGACCGTGGTCGATCCGAGCGCCTCGACGGCCGGCAGCCCCGGCGGACCAACGCGTGCCGTCGCGCCATACGCCGCAGTCCCACCGCCAAGGCGATGGTCGCCACCGCAGGGAGTCCTTCCGGCACGGCGGCCACGGCCAATGCGATGCCGGTCTGGATGACGAGACCCAGTGAAGCACCCTGCAGAAAGCCCAGCGCGGCCACGAGGCCACCCACGCCGAGCGACAGCCACACCAGTCGTCGCCCCAACGCGTCCAGCCGGCGCTCGAGCGGTGTCCGCTCCTCCTTGACGGTCGCGACGAGCGCGCCGATCCGGCCCAGCTCGGTCGCGGCACCCGTGGCCGTGACCACCGCACGTGCCATACCTGCGGCGACCGGCGTCCCCTTGTAGATCATGGTGAGGCGATCTGCGAGCGCGGTGTCCGCATCGAGCAACGGGTCAGCACGCTTGGAGACGGGGAGCGACTCGCCGGTCAACGCCGCCTCGTCAGTCCGCAGGTCGTGCGACTCCAGCACGCGTCCATCCGCTGCCATCCGTTGACCCGCACGCACGTCGATCACGTCACCGGGGACGAGCACCCGCGCATCGATCACCTGGGGCCGGCCCGCGCGGACGACGGTGGCACGCGCGACCTCCCACTGCAGCAGCGCCTCCATGGCCCGGCGCGCGCGGAGTTCGGTGACAAACCCGAGCGCGGTGTTGATCACCAGGACGACGCCGATGGCCGCTGCCTCGAGGCGGTCGCCCAGCAGGAGCGAGATCACGACCGCCGCGATCAGGAGAAGAACAACGATGCTGCGCAGTTGATCGAGGAAGATCGTGAGCGGCGAAGCCGGCCTGGGCGGCGTCAGCTGATTCGGTCCCACCCGGGCGAGCCGGCGGGCTGCTTCCTGTTCGGAAAGCCCG
>WHTT01000173.1 GCA_009377605.1 Luteitalea sp. | reverse complement strand
ACCCACAGCCTGACGCCGTTGAAGACCGGGCCGAAGCTCGTGCACCTGACGTTCAACATCGAGGACGGCCCCAAGGTCGAGATCGGCCGCATCACGTTTCTCGGCAATGAGGCGGTATCGGACCGCAAGCTGCGCGGCAAGATGGAGCACAACAAGCAGGCGGGACTCTTCCGGTTCATCGGCATCGGCAGTGGCGTCTACAAGGAAGAGCAGTTCGAAGAAGACGCGCAGCGGATCCTCGGTTACTACCGCGAGGAGGGCTATCTCAAGGCCAGCGTGGGCCAGCCCGAGATCCGATCGCTCAAGGCCTCGCAAGATCGGGAGAAGCGCTTCATCGAGCTGCGGATCCCCGTCACGGAGGGCCGTCGCTACCGCGTGGGCAGCGTCGCCTTCGCAGACAACACAGTGGTCAAGGACGAGGCGCTGCAACCGCTCTTCTCGCTCGAACAAGAGGACTACTACGACGAGGAGCGAATCCGGAAAGGGGTCGAGAAGGCGAGCGAGCTCTACGGCTCCGGGGGGTATTTCGAGTTCACGGCGTATCCCGAGTTCAGTTTCAAGGACACGAAGGATCCCAAGGCCGCACCAGTTGCAGCGAACACCGACGACAGCAAGCCAGCTGTCGTCGATGTGACGATGCACATGGAGGAGGGTGAGCAGTATTTCGTGGACCGGATCATGTTCACCGGCAACACCACGACGAAAGACCACGTGATTCGGCGCGAGATGGCGCTCCTGGAGGGCGGCGTCTTCAACACAGAGGGCCTCAAGTACAGCATCAGACGCATCAACCAGCTGGGCTACTTCCAACCGCTCGGCGAAGGGGAGGCTCAAGACGACATCCAGGTCGAGAAGACGCCACAGGCCAAGAACAAGGTGGACGTCACCCTGAACCTCAACGAGCGCAACCGGAACGAGTTCATGTTCGGCGGAGGAATGTCGGGGATCGATGGCATGTTCGTCAACGCCTCGTTCGCGACCACCAACTTCCTCGGGCAAGGCGAAACCTTCCAGGTGTCGGTGCAGACGGGAGAGCGTGCCAAGAGCTATCAGTTCTCCGCTAGCGAGCCGTATCTGTTCGGTCGGCCCATCACGGCTGGCGTCACGCTGTTCTCGCGCAAGTACGACTTGTACATGGACGCGAACACCGTGGGCTACAGCGAGGTCAGGAGCGGGATGACACTGCTCGGCGGCCTGCCCGTGGCCCGCTTCGCTCGTGGCTACACGTCCTATACGTACGAGGTGGTCGACACGGCCGTGCACGAGGACTTCCTCAGCACGGGTCGCTCCGGTGAGGGCGAGCCATCGTTCGACCCATTCTTGAATGACGGGCGGTACATCGAGAGCCGCTTGAACCCGAGCGTCGTCTACAACACGGTCGACAACCCCTTCATGCCCCGCCGCGGCATGAAGATTACCGGAACCTTCGAGATGGCTGGCGGTCTTCTCGGCGGGACGCTCGACTACATCCGGCCCGAGGCGGAGGCCATTCTCTATATTCCGCACACGCAGCGCACGGCGCTCGGCCTGCGCGGTCAGATTGGGTACATTCAGCCCTTCGCCGACACCGACGAGTTGCCGTACTACCGCCGCTTCTTCCTGGGTGGAGAGACGCAGATTCGCGGCGTCGACTTTCGATCAGTAGGCCCGGTCGACGCACAGAACCGAGCCATCGGTGGCGACAAATTCTTGCTCTTCAACGCCGAGTATTACTTCGACGTCGCGGGCCCGGTCCGCCTGCTGGCCTTCCATGATGCCGGCCAGGCCTTTGAACAGGACCAGCCCTTCAATTTCCGGCAGCTCCGCACGTCGACTGGCGGCGAGCTGCGCGTCATCGTCCCCATGATGAACGTCCCTTTTCGTTTGATCTATGCGTGGAACATTTACCGCGATTCATTTCAGCCGGAGCGAACGTTCAAGTTTGCGGTCGGCACGACATTCTGAGGGAGTCGACACCATTACATCTTTTTGCTGCGCCATTTAGGCCCTGCGCTGCGGCGCATGCCGCCGCCGGCCGGTTCGAAACCGAGAATCCACCATCACAAGGAGAATGAGATGTTCCGTCTTTTGCCAGGCGCCATGCTGCTCTTCGCAGCGTTGCTCATGTGCTCGTGCGACTCGCCGACCGAGACCGAAGACCTCGACGATCCGGTAGACGTCACTGCGCCCGGAACCGTGAGCGCGCGGGATGGCAGCAATAGGAGTTTCGTCATTCAACGCGGTGACGATCCCTCCTTCGACGAGACCCGGCCCTACGACTGGCGCGTGAGCTTCACGGTCACGATGACGCTCACGGATGCGGCCGTGAACGAGGACGATTGGGACATGGCACTTCCGCTCAAGATCACCGCATCGACCGTGACGGTACAGCAAGCATCAGGTGGCATCGTGACCCCGCCCACCGGCACGGAGGTCGTGCACTTCGAGCAGGGCCCCGCGAGCGTGTCCGGCAACCTCCTGTCCGACGTCGGCGCTACGGTGACCCAAAACTTCGACATCTGGTACTGGCTGCCGAACGGCGGGAAAGAGGCGCTCATCACCGTGAGCTACACGTTTACCGATGACGATGGCGCCACGGCGACCGACAGCGTCGATGTTCTCGTCTCGTCGTAGCCGGACGCCTCGGCGAGGTCATGGCCGCCTCGACGAGGCGGCCCTACCTTCCGCCGCGATGGTAGGGCGCGTTCGCCGAACGCGGCGTCTGCTTCCTCTTCATCACTGCCAAGGAGTCGACAATGTCGTTCGTGTACCGCATGGCTGGTGTCCTGCTCGTCTCGTCACTCATCGCGCTGCCCTCGGCAGCGCAAAGCCTCCGGACCGGCGTGAAAGCTGGAGTCGCGCTCACGTCACTCTCGAACGTGCGGGCGCTCACCGAGAGCGCCGAGGAGGACGCTGGGATTGGCATCGGCCCCATGATTGGTGGCTTCCTGAACATCGACTGGGACGTCGGCATCGGCCTCCAGCCGGAGGTCTTCTTCGTGACCAAGGGCGTCTCACTGAACGAACACGTCTCAGAGAACGGCGCCACGGCGGTGACATTGACATACCTCGAGATCCCGCTGCTGGCAAAGCTATCACCGCCTAGCTATGGCGGCACGTCTTGGTATCTCCTCGCCGGGCCGAGCATTGGCTTCAAGCTGAGCTCGACGATTCGTTACAGCGACGACAGGGAAGACGACGAGGAGGAGATCGACCGACGCACGACGGGCACTGATCTCGGCTTGACCTTTGGCGGAGGCTGGGAGGGAGAACACTGGCTCGTCGAGGGACGCTTCAGCCCAGGTCTCAGGAACATCTCGTCGGACCCGACCGAGCCCGTCGTGAAGACGCGGACA
Organism: Luteitalea sp.; assembly: GCA_009377605.1. NCBI lineage: Bacteria > Pseudomonadati > Acidobacteriota > Vicinamibacteria > Vicinamibacterales > Vicinamibacteraceae > Luteitalea > Luteitalea sp. The sequence continues at coordinate 1,385 of WHTT01000173.1, read as the reverse complement.
TTTGCCATGCTCGCGGGCATCCGCTTTTGAGGTGCCAGGCCCTGGGCTGATCGTTCATGGGTCGGTAACTCGAGACACGACCCATCAACCGTCCTCTGGCGGAGTGAAGGTAATCAGCACGGCCTGGGATGTGGTGTTCGGCGCCCCGTTCGAGGGCTCCGACGGGACGGTCGCACGTGGAATTCGCTATGCAGCCGACAACGGTGCGCGGTGGTCAACTTGAGCCTTGGCTCACTGGGCCGCCGGCACCGGTTGTCGAAGATGCCATCCGGTACGCGGTGGAGAAAGGGATGTTCATCGCTATTGCAGCCGGTAATGGCTTCGAAGATGGCAACAAGAGCGAGGTGATTGCCGAGATCGCAAGCCGCGTCTCTGGGGCCGTCTCGGTGTCGGCCATTACCCGCGAGCAACGCCACGCGGTCTACTCGTCCACGGGATCGTGGGTCGAGCTGGCGGCGCCGGGTGGATCCTTCCGCGAGCACGGAGCGGAGCGCGGCGTCCTGCAGCAAACGCTCGACCTCGACCTTGCGAGCACCTTCCTCCTGCCGCCGTCCGAATATACAGCACCTCGCTTCGACTCGCTGGCCTATTGCTACTTCACCGGGACTTCCCAGGCGGCGCCGCACGTGTCCGGCCTGGCTGCCATGCTGATGCAACAGGGAGTGACGGACCCTGCCGCAGTCGAGCAGGCCCTCGAAACATTCGCGATCGATCTCGGCGAGCCGGGACGCGACACGACGTTTGGGTTCGGCATGGTCGACGGCGAGGCGCTACTGCGCGGACTGGGGTTGGCCAGATGAGGGCGCCACTCATCGCGCTCCTCGCACTCGCTGCCGCGGAGCCTGTGTTCGCCCAAACGAGCTCCACAGCTGAGCCCATTTCCATTCGTGCGACCGTGATCGGCTCGTTCGAGTGGTTCTCGGCCTCGCGCAGTCAACATCTCGTTTACGCTCGCCGGTATCGGGACGTTCTCCAATTTCCTCTGGGCGTTCGGCGGTGGCACGACGGGGTCGAGTGGATGGGAATTAGCGTGCTGGGTGCGGTCCGTGCCGGTCACGCCGTCGCATCAATATTCAACCGCACATAATCGAGGACGGGGGGATCGAGCCGCGTGACGATGGCGTCGATGAATGGCATGCGAAGCTCAGGAGGCAGCCGCTTCAGGTGCGCGCTGAAGACGATTGTCGTCAGATAGGCGCGCAGGTCTGGCGGTGCCACTTCTCGTGGCTCGAGCCAGCAGCGCGCCTTGGAGAAGCCCGCATTCAACAGACGCTGCTCCGTCTCCTCTGGATCGGCAAAGTAGGTCGGGTTCCAACCAGCGAGGTACGAATCGAACGGCGGCTGAGCCCCCAGCTCGTCCCCAATGGCATGCACGTTGTCCAGGT
>WHTT01000172.1 GCA_009377605.1 Luteitalea sp. | reverse complement strand
GGCCCGAGTGATAAGGCCCACGGGATGGCTAATACTGCAGATTCCAGAGCGATCTGTGCGCGGCGTTATGCGTGCGAAGCCGCAGGCGACATCGTGGTTTCCTGGAGCGCATGTCCTTCGCGAGCGGAGGCCGTCTCATGTGCGGTACATGGCGCGGCGTACGCCCGTCGCAAGGTGAGCGCACCGAATTTCAACGTGACCAGAAGACTGAACGTGTAGGCGGTCGGCGCGGCTGGGTCCGCCTTCCACGCGATCGTGTGCTTCCGGAGGTACACGTTCGCACCAGGGAGCGCGGCACGGAGCTCCGCCATGCGTTGCCACTGCGCCGGGGTCGCGTGGGCAGCTTGACTACTCGAGACGCTGAGCTCCTCTGGCGCAATCGCGACCTGTGCGTAGCGCGGATCCTCACGGAGGCGCCCTTGCAGACGGTGGAGGCCATCGAGCGCGTACAACGGAAATGACGACAGGGGTGCGAAGAAGTGATCGCTGATGGCGTCACGGATGTCCTCGTCTGGGAGTAAGCCCGCGGCGAACCGTCTGCGCTGTTCATCGGTGCCGTGCGCATGGACCCAGGCGCTGAGCGTCGCTCGCTTGGCCTCCTCGTGTCGCTCCTGGTCGGTACGCCGCTGCGCTTTGACGGCGCGCCGCGCCTCTTGATCACGCTCAAAGCGCCGCCGGGCTTCAGCCGGGACGCGGCAGAGTGGCTCGGGATCTGTGGCGCGGCACTGCACCCGCCGGGCGTTAGGCCCTGGCAACCAGGCGCGGATCTTGTTCGGTGCGGGATACGGTATCGCGCGCGCGTGGGAATCCGCGAGGAATTGCTGCGCGAGCGCTGTCTTTGCCGCGAGGATCGCCGCGTCGCGTGTGGTCCGTTCGGCGGCGCGTTGCGCGTCGTAGTACTGCCGAGCGTCGTGAATCGCACGCGCTTCCGCGATCAGCTCCTCTGGGGACGGCATTTGATCAAAGAGCCGCGGCTCGTCGAGGCGTTGCCACCGGCCCGTCTGTGGATGCTGGATGAAGCGTGGCGCGAGGCGTAGCGAGGCGCGGCCGCGCGGGTCGACGTGCACGAGCTCCATGTCGGTCGCCGGCACAGTGAGCGTGGCGCGCTGGCGTGCACGCCCAGTACCGCCGGTCAGGAGCGAGGATCGGCGTCCCGCTTCCGACAGAAAGTACGTGGCACTTGCGGTGATGGACGATCGAGAGACGGCAGCATCGGTCATCGGAGGTCCCTCCTGGAGCTCGCGCGGTCTGGAATGCGCGAATGGAGTCCACACGCGAACGCATGTGGAAGGCGGAAGGCGGGATCGTGTGATCCCGCCTTCAGGGTGACCTTATTCCCGGTGCGTCGCTTCGTACGCGTCCAGGATCCACTGCTTGAGACGCTTCAGGCCCGTGAAGTCGCTGTCGTCCACGGTGCGGATCAGATCGTAGCGTTTCGTCTGTCCGCTCTGCGTCTCAAACGCCCGGTTGGGGAGACTCACGTTGAGCCCGTCTCTGCCGTTCCAGACGGCAAAGCCCACGAGCCGGGTGCCAGCCAACGGGCCGGCGGTGAAGATCAGGTCTGCGTCAGCCAGCTTCGGTCCGGGTTGCAAGGCGTCCCGGAACATGACATCTGTGCCGGCATGCGTTGACGCTGCCATAGAACCTCCTACAAGCGCTCTGCGAGCGTTGAAGCCAGACGCGGTGTGTGCCGCGGTGGTGGGTTTTGGGGAGTGTGTGGGCCGCCGTGAGACGGTCCACAGGAGGTTGGAACATGATCACCTTACACCTCGTGCGGATCGGCGTCAAGCGTCATCGTGGCGGTGGTGTTTTCGGCGTCTCGTTCGTTGATGGTCGTCGGGATCTCCCGGCGCAACATCAGGGCAATCTCTGCTGCCGCACGACTCACGATCTGCTGCGCGTATGCGACAGGGTCGGCCCGCTGCGACCGCATTGCCGCCAGTTCGTCTGCGAGACGAAGAGCGTGGGCGCCTCGGCGGAGACGCGTCACGGCCCATGCGCGGTCAACCGTGCGCTCGGCGTAATCGCGAGGCTGTGGCTTACTCACACGAATCAGACTGAGCTCGCCGACGAGGTCTTCGGGATGCTCACCTGCCTCGAGCCGACGGCGTGCCCACGCCCAATCGCGGTGCGACTGCGTGATCGTGCGCATGTCGAGTGAGGCGCGTGCCGCGGGCCGGCGCACCAACGGAGCCGGAGCGGGTCTCGAGACCGGAGCATCCGAAAACTGAAAGTCTTCCGGACGGAAGAGGCGATGCGGGTCGGCCACCGCGCGCAGGCGCACGAAATAGGGTGGGTCGTACTTGTGATTGAAGAGCCCGGGAAGCCTGAAGCAGCGCGTCGCGTCAATCGCCGCAGGGTCAGTGCCGAAGCGACGTGCGAGGTGCTGCTGGAGCGCTTCGAGCGTGGATAGCGTGAAGCCATCCACACGCCAAAGAAGCTGGAACCGGCCCCGCGAGGTCTCAATGATGTAGGTCGGCGGGGGCAGGGCCGGCTCACTGCGGAGTTGTTGCAGCACCTGTGCACCGGCGCGATCCACGTCGAGGAAGAGGTGGCGGATCGCGACGACGTGCGCCTTCGTGCGCCGCTGGCAGCCGGGCAGGAACGTATTGAGGCTCGCGAACACATCATGGCCATGCGCATTCTTCGCGCGGAGCCAACGCTGCTGCGCCGATTCTGCGAGCGCGTGTGCCGGCAAGACGCGTTGCCAGATGCGCCCCGTGGGCAGGTGAAGAAACATCACCGCGACATGATCGCTTGGTGCGAAGGCGCGACGGAGCATTGTCGCAATCATGAGCCTGTCTCCGGTGGCATGTGGGTGTGCAGCGTGGTAAACGCGAATTGGCCGGTGCCGAACTGATAGGCATCCAAGCGGACCAGCTCGCTCGCATAGCGCATACCATCCCGCCGCCTGAGATGCAGGAGATAGCGAATACTGTCGGCGATGTGCGCCAGGATGGCCTCGTACGGCAGGTGCTCGCCGGCCGTGAGCACGCAGGAGGCGAGTCGCGTGACCGCGGTACGCGCCGAATTGGCGTGGATTGTGGTCAACGTCCCGCGGTGACCGCTATTCAGCGCCTGTAACAAGTCAAACGCTTCGGCGCCGCGGACCTCACCGATGATCAATCGGTCCGGACGGTGGCGCAGGCTCGCACGGACCAGATCGCGAATCGTCACGGTGCAGTGGTCATCGTGATGGGCTTCGAACCGAACGAGGTGCGGGTGCGGGAGATAGATCTCCGCGGTGTCCTCAATCAGGAGAATGACTTCGTGGCGCGGCAGCAGCGCCGTCAGGGCGTTGAGCATGGTCGTTTTGCCCGTCGTCGTGCCGCCGGAAATGAGGATGTTCTCGCGGGCGGCCATGGCGGCTTCCACGCTCGTGAGCATGGGCTCGGTCAGTGTGCCCAGATCGACGAGCTCGCGTGTCGTATACCTTCGGCCTGCGAATTTGCGAATCGTCAGCGTGATGCCGTCCACACTCACCGGCGGCATCGCAATGGCGACCCGCGAGCCGTCGTCGAGGCGCGTATCCAGCAAGGGCCTGTGAGGGCCGATGTCTTCATGATGCCAGCGCGCGATGTGCTTGACGGCCGCCGTGAGCTTGGCTTCGGTGAGTCGAATGTCAGGCACGGCTTCGACGCGCCCCTCGCGCTCCACGAAGACGTGCTCGGTCTGGACGACCATGACCTCGCTGATCGACGGGTCGTCGATCAGGGCCGCGATCGGACGCAGGAACGGGGCGATCAAGTCGCGCAGGGTATTGACCATTAGAGGGTGCCGTCCGCGAGGTGTTGAAAGTACGAGACGCTGCGATCGAGGTAATACGGTTTCAGGTAGCACAGCGTCGGCGGCAAGGGATTGATGCCGTCGTACGCCAGCGCGACGGCTTGGGCATTGCGCAGCTGGGTGAAGACGCGCGGCTCAAAGGCGTGTTCGAGGCGTACGCCATACGACTTGCTCGTGGATACGGAGGCCTTGTCGCCACTCGTGTGTCCCGTCAGCAAGGACACGTGGGCGTCGTGCGCGGTTTCACCCAGGCTATACGTGGGCCAGAGCTGTGGGGTCCGACCGCACAGCGTTGAGGCGTACTGCAAACTGAGGTCATCCGACAGTGTGAGAAAGAGCTTCGTGCGGAACGTTTGGACCACGGTCCGCCACGTCTCCGACGGCAGCACGGAGATGAGCGAGCTGATCGATTGCGTGGCGACAATGGGAATCAGCCGTGCCTCGCGCGAGAGGGCGAACGCCTTGTCATCGCCGATGGGGTTTTCCGCGCCCGCGGTGGCAAAGGCCTGGTATTCATCGCAGAGGAAGAGAATGTCTCGCCACGAGCGTTCCGGGTGTGCCGCCATGCGCGGAATCCGGTTGAGGACGGCGCGCTGGAAATCCAACTTCAGCATGGTGCCGATGACCCGTGACAGGCCAGGGTTCGCCGACATCGGCATGTTGAGCGCCAACACCTTGCCCTGCTCGAGCAGCTCACGCCACGGGGGCAGCGGACGGCCCAGATGGCCGTCGGCGTTCGCCTCGGGGTCGTAGCAGGCCTGTTCCGGGCAGAAGACGTACTGGACGTTGGCGTCGGAGTCGAACAGGCTGAGAAACACGGTCACGTTTTCGACAATCGACGTCCGGAGCCGCTCGTGCAGGCGGAGCCAGTCGTGCTGGAACCAGCGTTCGACGGCCGCTATCGCGTGCTGGCGTTCCGCCAAGCGGGGATCGGGGCCGCGACTGATGGTGTGCGGCACATCGAGCTCGTCAATCAGCCGGAGGAGGCTGTCAGTCGCCGCAGCACTGCACGTGCGGCCGTCAGGTCT
>WHTT01000171.1 GCA_009377605.1 Luteitalea sp. | reverse complement strand
CGGTCTCCTCGCGTTGATGCTTCTGCACGATGCGCGGCGCGACGCACGCGTCAACCCTGATGGCGAGCCGGTGCTGCTGGAAGAGCAGGATCGCCGGTCTTGGAATCGTGTACAGATTCGTGAGGGTGTGGCGCTGGTGGAGGCCGCGATCAGCCGGCGCAAGGGCCCATTTCCGGGCCCATACACGTTGCAGGCTGCGATCGCCGCACTGCATGCGGAGGCGCAGTGCTGGGACGATACGGACTGGCGTCAGATCGTGGCGCTCTACGGTCTGCTGCTGCGGGTCGAGCCGTCACCTGTCGTCGAGCTCAATCGGGCGGCCTCAATTGCCATGGCGGAAGGCGCGGAGCATGGTCTCCGCATTCTCGATGGCCTCACGGCACGGCGTGTGCTCACGGGCTATCACCTGCTGCCCGCCGCTCGTGGGGCGCTGTTGGCACACCTGGGTCGAGAAGCGGAGGCCATCGACGCCTATCGGACTGCGCGGTCGCTCGCGCAGAACGCGGCAGAGCGACGTTTCTACGAGCGACGCCTCGCCGCCCTCAGTGGCCGGGGCGACGAGCCCATCGTCGGTAGCGCCCCGCGTACATAGCGCGCGGCCTTCCGCCTTTCGCGCTACGCAGCTAGAGAGCTCGAGCTCCAACCGGCCCTGACCCCTGAGCCACTCGTACCTGGAGCCTGAGACGGCCCTGGGACCTTTCCCCTGGCCCCTAGAAGGTGTACTTGAGCCCCATCTGAATCCTGCGCGAGAAGCTGAGCACGTCGTCTCGGATTCGGCCAAACGTCGGATCCGTGGTAACCGCTGTTGGGAAGTCGAACGTGGGCGTGTTCGTCAGGTTCGTGATGTCCAGCCGGTACTCGACCGAGTGAGCCCCGAAGAGCGAGAACCGCTTGGTCACGGACAGGTCCGCATTGAACGAGCCAGGTCCGCGGAAGAAATTTCGACCAGCATCACTGAAAGCGCCAGCATCCGGACCGCTGAACCCTGCGCGCTCGTCACCATTGAAGTACCAAATGATGCCATCTTCCTCGGGGAAGACGCTGCCTGCGCTGCTGCTGCAGCCGGCGCAGTTGGCCGGCGTTTGCACGACGTTGGAGAGGGTATTGGCGCCGCTGTAGACGGTAAATGGCCGACCGGTGTAATAGCGGAGGATACCCGCGATCTGCCAGCCACCAATGAGCGCGTCGAGCGCTGGGCCGGCGTCACCGCCCAGAGGCTTGCCGCGCCCGAACGGCAGCTCGGTCACGAAGCTCCCCTGGAATACGTGCGTGCGGTCGAAGTCGGACGGTGCGAAGTTGAGCTCTCTGTTGTGAATGTCGAAGGGCGTGCTGGATGCTGACTGGTTGCTCCCCGTCGACACGCGGGTGAACGCCGGGTCGAACGATCGCGTGTCCTTCGATTGTGAGAGCGTATATCCGAGCAGGTAGCCAAACCCGCTGCCGAATCGCCGCTGCCACGTAATCTCGAGCGCGTGGTACGTGGAGCGATCGTTCGAATCGATCACGTTCATTCCACCGAGGAACTGCGGATATGCATAGAAGAAGTACGGCCCAAGACCGGCGAGCTCTGACAGCGTCTGACTGCCCTGAACGCGCTCGGCGAGCGCGTCGGCGACGCCGGCCACAGAGTTTCGACTGAGCTCAGACGAAAAGAGCTGCCGCATGAGATCCGACCCGGTTTGACCGGGCTCGAGACGGGAGTCGACACCCATCAACTGATTGAGCAACGCGCTCTGACCGCCTGCCTTGACCGTATTGAACGCGTCGAGGAAGCCGTTGTCTTGGATCTCGGCCTGGTTGACGTTGTATGCGCCAAACAGGTTCTGTCCCCGGCGGCCGATGTACGCGACCTCGAGCACGGACTTCCCCCACAGCTCGCGCTGGTAGCTGGCGGCCCAGCCGTGGGTCAGCGGTGCCTCGAACTCGGTATCCATGACGTGAATGCTGCTGTTGCTGACCGGTGGCGGCGTGACGAAGTCCTCCGGTTGCCCGGTTGGCTGGAGCGTCGGTAGGTTCGGCAGGCGCCCACCGTTCTGACCGAACTCCGTGTTGGTCTCCGTTCGCGTGATGCCCGGAATGCTCTGGAAGATCACCGACGAGAGCAGGAACGTGTTGATCCGATCGTAGGCAACCCGGTAGTTCCCGCGGATGACGTTCTTGCCATCATTCTGCGGATCCCACGCTACGCCCACCGACGGCGCGAGGTTGTTGATGTCGTGGTCGTAGAGCGACTCCTCCACCCAGGTGAGGCTGTTGCTGGCAGCCTCGCCCACAGCCACGCGTTGGTCTGGCCGCAGGATACGATTCTCGGGGTTGCTCGGCGCCATCTTGAGCTCCCATCGAAGACCAGCGTCGATCGTGATGTTAGGTCGAATCTTCCAGTTGTCTTGGAGATACAGATCCAGCTCAGGGAAGCGAGCGTCGTAGTCAAAGGGGGTTCCGCCCGGCGCGTAGCCGTCACCCTGCTGGACGAATCCTTGCTCAATCGTGCCAACACGCCCGAGCAGGAAGTTCACCGAGCGTTGCAACGCGGGCAAATCGTTGTCCAGCTGGATGTTGTTGGGCAGCCCGAACACGGTCGGATCCACCGTGCTCACGGCCGGGTCGAAGTTGACTATCGGGTTTGCGTTGGCACTTCCGATGGATCCGCGCGTGTCTTTGTGCTGCTGATACCGTAGGTTGAGGCCGCCCTTGATGGTATGTGCGCCGCGCAGCCAGCTCGTATTGTTGACGACTTGATACGTGTTGATGGTTCGCGCGTTTCCGAGTTGCACCGCTCGAGGCATCATGATGTCTGCGGTGTCACGGTTGGTGGAGTCGATATCCTCACGAGGCGGAACGAAATCCACGAGACCCGGTTGAGCCTCAGGTGTCACGAAGTCGAACGTGAAGTGGTTGCCGCCCACCACCAGCTCGTTGACAACGCTACCAACGGGATTCCAGCGCCAGCTTGCGGCGACATTGAACGGCCGGCGCTCGGTGTCAACCGTACACGACACATCGGGGAACGGCGCAGTGCCATCATTGACCTCGTCACACAGTGTGTTCTGCTGGCCCCACGCCACGCGGGCAAACGCGTAGTGCTTCGGGCTCAGCACCTGGTCTACACGCAACAACACATCGTGCTGTTCCTCGGTCTCTTCCGGATTCCACGTGTACCCGGCGAGGTTCAAACCATCACCGACCGAGAAGTCGTTTGGTAGCGGCGTCGCGTCGATGAGGCCCTGAACCTGCGGATCGAGCCCGATACCTCGGGGATCATTCGTGGCAATGTTGTACGTTACCACACCGACGATGGGGTTCCCTGCACTGTCCACCGAGGCTCCGCCCACGCCCGCGGGTTGATTCTGAGCCCCTGGCACGTACCGCCAAATCCCTTGGCGAACACTCTCTGTATAGACGTTACGAGTGCGCGTGTGCTGCTGCTGCCCTCGGAGGATCTGTAGGTTGCCAAAGAAAAACGTCTTGCTGCGGCGGATCGGTCCACCAAAGCTGAAGCCGCCGATGTTGAGCCGTTCTTCCGCCTTGGGCAGGTCGCTGAAGTTGTTCTCCCACTCGTTCGCGTTGAACTGCGGTCGTCGCGCGAAATAGAACCCGGTCCCGTGGAACTCGTTGGTGCCAGATCGGGAGACCATTGCTACCTGGCCGCCGCTGTTTCGCCCATAGTCTGCCGTGAAATTGCCGGTCAGCACCTTGAACTCGGCGAGGGCATCCGGATTCGTCTTGAGCGGTGAAGTCTCGGCGCCGCCGGCGCTCGACTCGTTCGTGTCGATCCCGTCGAGCGTGTAGTTCCACGCCCGGTCGCGGGCGCCGTGCACGTGCGTGCCGCCGCCAGTGTTCGCGCCGCTGACAACCCCCGGCTGCGTGAGCACAAGGTTGAGTGGGTTGCGACCGCGGCCGCCGATGATTGGCAGCGACTCCACCGACCTCTGATCAATCACGGAGCCGTAGTTTCCGGAATCGGTCGTCTGTACCGCCGGCGCAGCCGCGATTACCTCGACGGTCTCCGTCAGGCTGCCCGCTTCGAGCTCGGCGTTTACGGTCGTCGCTCCCCCGATGTTGACCACGCTGCCGGGGGCGACGAACGTCTTGAACCCGTCCAGCTCGACCTTCACGGTATACGTGCCCACGCCAACCGCCTCGAACACATAAACACCGGTGCCAGACGTGACGGTCGTGAACGAGACGCCCGTCGACTCGTTGGTCAGCGTGACCGTGGCGCCGGGAATTGCCCCACCGCTCGCATCGGTGACGGCGCCGCCGATGCGCGAGGTGGTCCCTTGGGCCCACGCGGGTGGCGCCGTGCCCATCAAGGCGGCGCACATCGTTGCCGCACACACGACGATAAGGAATCGCTTCACCATGGCTGCTCGTCCTCCCCCAACAAAAAGTAAGACGACCTACAAATGCACGGCCGCTTCGCCGCTGGCATCGAAGGCATCGTCGATGTAGCGGCGATTGCGGTCGTAGCTCCAGTGAATATCACGAAAGTACGCGCCGAGCGCCTCGCCATCCTTCGCGATCGCCAGTCGGATGATCTCCCGGTGCTCCCTGACGGACTTCCTCAGCCACTCTGGAATCGAGTGGCGTCGAACCGGAAAGGTGTAGAGACGACCCCGGACGATGTCGCAGACTTCGCGCAGCGTGCGGTTCTCCAGCTTCGAGAGCAGGACGTCATGAAACTCGCGGTTCCACACGCCGAACGCCTGCAGGTCGCCCTCCTTGGCGGCGGCGCGCATCTTCGCATTGAGGCGCCTCAGCTCGCTCAGATCCTCGTCATCGATCAGAGAGGCGATCTGACTCACGGCCGCGCCTTCGAGGATGCCGAGGGTTTCGTAG
>WHTT01000170.1 GCA_009377605.1 Luteitalea sp. | reverse complement strand
AGCCGCCATGACCTTCGCGCGGGGTTTGCGTGGAAGCACTATCGGAGCAACGGGTGGTATACGGCGTTCTTCGACGGCCTGTTGATCTACGAGAACCTCGAGACCTTCTTGACCAACCGCGCCCAGCGCTTTCAGGGAGCCGACGCCGGCTCTGATCCGCACAGAAACTATCGTCAGAATCTCTTCGCGTTCTACCTCCAAGACCAGTATCGCTGGCGGCCGGATGTGACGTTGAGTTACGGCCTCCGGTACGAGTGGTTCACCGTGCCGACCGAGGAGTCAGGACGCCTCTCGAATCTTCGCGCGCTCACGGATCCGGCCCCGGTCGTGGGGGAGCCGCTCTTCGAGAATCCGTCGCTCGCGAACGTCGCACCGCGGGTCGGGCTCGCCTGGGACGTGATGGGTCGCCATCGAACGGTGGTGCGAAGCGGGTTCGGCATCTTCTACGAGCCGATTCTCGAGAACATCTATGGCTACAATGCCCGGCTGCAGCCGCCGTTTGCGGTGATTCGGACGACGCTGAACCCACCGTATCCCGATCCGTCGAGCGCACCGGTCAAGGGGAATCCGAGGGTCGATCCTCTCGAGTTCGATCTCTCCACCCCTTACCTGATGCGGTATCACCTCACGCTCCAACAGGCGCTCACCGACCAGATCCTCTTGACAGTGGGATATTCGGGATCTCGAGGCGTACACCTCCCTCGCGTGGGCGATCTCAACAGCCGAGCGCCGACCTCCGTGGACGACGAGGGCCGACCCTACTATGGAGCCACGGCGAGTCGTCGCAATCCGGCATTCGATCGGGTCCGCTATACCTCCACCGACGGGAACTCTGTGTACAACGCGCTACAGGTTGGCCTGACCCACCGTTGGCACGGCGGGTTCCAGTGGCAGCTCTCCTACACCTACGGATGGGCGATCGACGATGCCTCCGGTTATCGGCGTGAGTTCACCAGTAGCATCGCTGATGTACCGCCCGACTACTACTTCCGACATCTCGAGCGGGGCTTGTCGAATTTCCACGTCGCGCACCACGGGGTCTTCAGCTACACCTGGGATCTCCCCTTCCATCTCGATGGTCCCGCGTGGGCGAGAGCGCTGCTCAACGATTGGCAGACCGCGGGCATTATCACGCTGTCGACCGGCTATCCGTTCACCGTCAACGCGTCGTTCGACATCGCGAACAACGGGGTCCGAGAGGGACACCGGCCAGATCTGGTGCCCGGCGCAAGCAACAACCCGGTCCTGGGCGGACCGGACCGCTATTTTGACGTCTCCGCGTTTCGCCTCCAGGAGCCGGGACACCTTGGCACGCTCGGCCGCAATACGCTGATTGGTCCCGGATACGCCTCGGTCGACGTGGCCCTGGCACGGGTCATCAGGGTCGGCGACACGCATCGACTATCGTTGCGCCTCGAGGCCTTCAATCTCCTGAACCGCGCCAACTTCGCGGCGCCGCAGAATTCCGGCACTGGCGGCGTGGTTCTGTTCAACAGCCCCGACGGCACTCCGGTCGGCAACGCGGCAAAGATTTTTTCGACGGTCGGATCGTCCCGGCAGCTGCAGCTCGCCGTCCGCCTGAGCTTCTAGCAGGATGATGAAAAACCCTCTGTCAACGCAAAACGTAAAATGCACATTCAGGCCTATTCTTGCATTCTTCATTTTGCCTTTTGCATTCAGGCTGCGTCTTTCAGCAGCCCGCTAGTGCTGGGCGCGGCCGCGGTGCCCGCGCAGGACCTGCAGGTCGGCGCCGCCGCGCCAGGGCCGGGCGGCCGTCCATCGATTACGGCCACACGCGTCGACGAGGCACCTGTGATCGACGGAGACATCCTCGGCGAGGCCATCTGGCAGGAAGCGTCCGAGGCTACGGCGTTCTGGCAGGAACAGCCGAACGAAGGGCAGCCGGCGTCGGAACGTACGGAGGTGCGGCTCCTGTTCAGCGCCGACACCTTGTACGTCGGCGTCGTCTGCTTCGACCGATCCCCGCGCTCGATTATTGTCTCGGACGCGCTCCGCGACGCGCCGCTCGACGAAACCGACAGCTTCCAGATGATCTTCGATACGTATCGCGACCAGTTGACGGGCTTCGTCTTTGGCACCAACCCGGCCGGCATCGAATACGACGGACAAGTGACCAACGAAGGTCAGGGCGGGGGCGGGCTCGAGCCCGGCCAGCGGCAACAGTCCGGTTCGGGCGGCGGCTTCAATCTGAACTGGGATGGCGCGTGGTCCGTCCGCACCCAGGTGACCGAGATCGGCTGGAGCGCCGAGTTCGCCATTCCCTTTCGCACGCTGCGCTTCCCGTCGGGCACCGACCACGTGTGGGGCGTGAACTTCCAGCGAAACATCCGGCGCCGCAATGAACGCGCGTACTGGGCACCGATCCCGCGGCAGTACGACTTGTATCGGCTCTCGCTGGCGGGGAGCGTCTCTGGTCTCCAAACGCCGACGATTCGCAACCTCAGAGTCACACCGTACGTGCTTGGGAACATGCTCGCGTCCGGCGAGAAGCCAGCCGAAACGGACGTCCTCGGCGACGTGGGCGTCGACGCGAAGTACAACCTCACGCCGAGCCTGACGCTCGATGCCACCGTGAACACCGACTTCGCGCAGGTCGATGTGGACGAACAGCAAGTGAACCTCGACCGCTTCAACCTGTTCTTCCCCGAGAAGCGGCCGTTCTTTCTCGAGAACGCCGGCTTCTTCACGGTCGGCGACCCGGGGGAGGTCGACCTCTTCTTCAGCCGACGCATCGGCATCAGTGAGAATGGCGAGGCCATTCCCATCCTGGGCGGCGGCCGAATGTCGGGCAAGGCGGGCACGTACAACGTCGGTCTGCTCAACATGCAAACCGACGAGTTCGGCGGCGAGACGCCGGCGAACAATTTCTCCGTCGTCCGGGTCAGCCGCAATCTCCCGAACCGCTCCTCGCTGGGTGTGCTCTTCGTCAACCGCCAAGCCACGGGCAATCTGGCGGCAGCCGATGACCGCAATCGGACGTATGCGGTGGATGGCATGTGGGGCGTCGGCCGACACACCGTGCTCTCGAGCTTCGTCGCCACCACGCAAACGCCGGGCATCGACGACGACGATGTCGCGTTCAACGTGCGGTCACGCACCAACCTGCCGCGTTACGACGTCGAGCTCGGGTATCAAGAGGTCGGAGAACAGTTCAATCCGGAGGTCGGCTTCCTGAGCCGCCGGGGCTATCGCAAGCCGGACGCGCGGGTGATGACCCGCTTTCGCCCGGCCAACGTCCTCAATCTCCAAGAGGTGCGGCCGCACACCACGTATCGCGGCTACTGGGGCTTCGACGGCTTTCAGGAAAGCGGTCACTGGCACATCGATGCGCACTGGGAGTTCAAGAACAGCTACGAGGTCCACACTGGAATGAACCTCACGCACGAGGGCGTGCGAGCGCCGTTCGAGATCTTTCCGGGAGTCGTCGTGCCACCAGACAGCTACGGGCACCGTGAGGCGCAGCTCGTCTTCTTCACCAATCAAGGCGCTGCCGTCAGCTTCGAAGTGCGGGGCACGATCGGCGGGTTCTTCGGCGGCGACCGCGTGTCGGTGAACCCGACGCTCCGCATGCGCGTGAGCGAGACCCTGACTACCGAGGTGGACTACGAGCGCAACGACGTAGACCTGCCGTGGGGCAGCTTCGCCGCCAATCTCGTGCGCACGCGTGTGTCGTACTCGTTCGACACGCGCAGGTTCATCCAGACGCTCGTGCAATACAACGATCAGGCCGACGTGTGGTCGATCAACCTGCGGTTCGGTTGGCTGCAGGCCGCCAACACCGGCCTCTTCGTTGTTTACACCGATACGCGCGGGCTGTACGACCTCTTCGACCGCCCCGAGCGCACGGACCGATCGCTCATCGTGAAATTCTCGCGGATGTTCGACGTGCTCCGGTGAGTCCTCTGCAAGGATCTCGGTAACCCGCCCGTCACGTGCGCTTGGGATCGCGCGCCAACGTGGCCCGCGTGCGTCGCGTGACGATCCATCTCCGGGTGCCGATTGTACGCCTCAGACATGGCCAGGCGGGATACTCAGGTACGACCACTCTTGACCGCGAAACGACTTGGCAAGATACACAATCTGGCCTATGTGATAACTCGTATGCTCAAGCGATCGATGTAGCGCGGCATGCACGCTCAGGGAGCGACCTCGAATCGTCACACTGTCCGCCAACTGGTCATCTGTTAAACCCTCGAGGGCCTGGAACAACGCGGTCCACCCTTCTTCCCACTTGGCCATTAGCACTACTTTGTCACCTTCTCAGCGGAGGATTCCGCTGGAAGTTGGCGATGAGATGCAACAACTTACGGTTATGAACGATGTAGAGCACCGCCATGACCTCGCGCACCCAAAGCCGGACGTGCGGCAAGGTGGGGCGCGGCGCATCGTCGATGCGGTGGCGCTCGCGTTGGAGAAACGTGAAGGCGATCGCGGTGAGGACCGTGTGATGGGTCCAGCCACGATAGGTGCGGCCTTCGAAATGGTCAATGCCGAGTTCATCTTTGAGTTCGCGATACTGTTGCTCGATCGGCCACCGGCTGCGAACGACGGTCACCAGATCGCGCAACGTGGCGCTGGGGTCGAGGTTCAGCAGGTAATATTTCCGCTCGTCGTCGGCCAGCGAGCGCTCGCAGAGCAACCACCGCTCGCCGCGGCTCTTGGCGGGCCGGACGCGCAGGGCGGCGAAGCGTGCGGCCAGGTCGCCCTTCGTGCCGGTGGCCCACGAGACCCGCTGCCAGGCGGCCTCGGGGATGGCCGCCGCCAGCGCGGCCGCCGACTGCGGCCGGCGCACGCCGGCGGTCCACAGCGTCACCACGCTTTGAATCGCGACGCCGTACCGCAGCCCGAGCCGTTCGAGCCCCCGGCGAAAGGGCGCCTTCGAGCCGTAGTCGGCATCGGCGACCACGGCGGTGATCGCGATGCCCGCTTTGAGCACGTGCCGGACATGCGCCAAGGCGATGCGCCATTTTTCGCGAAAGCGCACGGCCGGCGGAATCCGCGCTTTGCTGCGTCGTGCGGCATCGGTGCACCACTCCTGCGGCAGGTACAGCTCGCAGCTGAGCGGCCAGACGAGCTCCTCGCCGAT
>WHTT01000169.1 GCA_009377605.1 Luteitalea sp. | reverse complement strand
CGAACGCCAGACGGACGGGTCGTGGTCCCTGCGGGGTCATCGCCGACATCTCGAGCCCGTACCGGTCGACGCCCGTCATGCTCGCGGAGGTGACCTCGGTGGCTGTTGAGAAGGCCTTGCAGTAGAGCACCATGGCGTCGGCGTGGTCGGCGTTCATATGAGCAATCATGCCGGCGGCTGACGGACCGAGGGGATCCGGTTCGGCGGCGTGCCAGTCGGCCTTGCTGATCCACGACATCCGGCCATAGCCTCCAATGTAGCGGACATAGTCCACATGCAGCTTCCAGAACGCAAAATCGCGGAAGTCGGCGTAGTACCTGGAGTTTGGATGGGCGCCGAAGAATGCGTCGCGCGCGCTGCCGCCAGCCCCTCCGACGCGCGTGCACGGTCCGAGCATCGTGACGCGGCCGTTGGCGAGCGGATCTGCAGAGCCGCCCTCGGCCAGCAGCAGCGACGCGCGAGAATCCCGCTCCAAGTTCTTGGTGTGCTCGGCGAGTCCGCTGATGAGGAAGATTGGGTTTCCGCTGTCAAAGGCGACGGTCACGAATGAGCCGTAAGGATAGCCCTCCGGCTCAAGGGCCAGGGTGCACAGGGTCCCGGTTGAGATCTGGGCGACCAATGTTCGCGCGCGCTCCGCGTGTGTGGGTGTCGGCACATTAACGTCGTACAGCGGCTCCGGCGCGTCGGCTGTCGGCCGGGCGTGTGCATCTTCGCTCATGATTCTCCCTGACGGGCGATCGGCTGCCCTGCGGCGTGGGCCTGGAATCCACGCCTTGGAGAAGTGTAACCAGTCGGGCGCGACGAGCTTCCTGCTACGGAGTCTTTTTCCGGGCCCTGTCCTGCTTCCTTTGTTCTTCTTGCTTCTGTTTCTTCACCTGCTGTTGCTTGATCTTTTCTTTGTCCTTCTTGCCACCCTTGTCTCCCATGCCCGCTCCTTTCTCCACGAACGTTCCGTTCAGGTCGAGAAATACGCCTCGATGATTCATCGTCAGGCCATCCGGGTTGCCGGCTGAACTCGACCGCCGAGGAACGCCGACGATGTCGTCTATCGTAGGCGAAGTGGCTGATCTCGATGGCTCGGGGCAGTCGGCAAGTGCCGAGAAATCCGGAGACGCCGCCAGATCGCCAATGCGGCGTTACTCGGGACGTACGAGACAGCTGTAATGGAGCTTATGGACGCTTCTGGGCCGTAAACTTCCGGCCGTCGTAACGCAGTGTGAGGCCCGTGGTATTGCCGGAACCGTCCACGTTAAACGCAAGTTGCGCGTCTACAGCCTTTATGAAGAACCTCTGCCGTCCCTCGGCGAATAGTTGGTAATCCAGTCCGGAAATACGGGCCCACAACGAGTCGCCGTTTCTCGTAATTATGATGACGTCCGTTGGCGAAAGGTTATATCGGCCGACGAACCGGTCCAGCCCCGATGGTTCCAAGACGATTTCGGTTCGCTCGGCTACAAAAGATGTCTGGACCGGAATAGACGGATCGATGAGGTGCCAGCCGATGTCATCGACGCTGCGCGCCGAGTTGGAAAGGACAACGACGTGGGTGCCGCTGGACATGCTGAAGCCCGCGAATGCCGCGTAGCACCCCGTTTGTCCGTTGACGCCGGCGAAGCGGCGCCCATTTCGTTCGACGATGTGCCATCCGAGACCGACACTGACGGATGCGTCTTCAGCAGGACGACGCGGTTCGAGTGCGAGAGGGGCCACACGTTCGAGCGATGTGCCGGCCGGCCGAGAGTACGCCGAAAGAAACTTCATCATGTCGCGCGCGGTGGAGCGAAATGCGCCTGAGCCGGCGAGTGCTGGCATGTCCCACGACTTCTGCAGAGTGAGAGACGCATCGTGCCCAGGCGCGAAGCGAAGCCGAAGAGCAGGCGTTAGAGCGATCCACGTGTCGTTCATGTCCAAGGGTCGGAGCACGCGCTCGAGCACCAAGGCTTCGTATGTCATGCCTGTCCGCCGTGCCAGAACATGGCCGAGCAGTGCCATCCCTAGGTTCGAATACTGGTATTGCTCGCCGGGATCTCTCGCCAGTTCGTGGCTCGACAAGAAGGCGTAGAGCTGTTGCTGTGTGTAGTCTGCAAATGGATTTCCGCTGTCCGCAGGTTCCATGTTGGCCGGAAAAGCCGGCAACCCCGATGTGTGGGTGGCGAGATCGAGTAACGTGATTTGCTTGCCGTTGCGGGACGGGAGGCGCACTTGAGGCGGCAAGTATCGAGCTACTGCATCGTCAAGAGCCACCTCGCCCCGCGACACCATGTCGGCCAGTACCGTGGCCGTGAATGTCTTTGTGATCGAACCGATCTCGAAGATGGTCTCTTCACTGACCGCTGACGTGCCGGGACCATTGAAAGTGCCGAAGGAGATAAACCGTGAAGTCTGCAGATTGTGGATGCCAACCGTAATCCCAACGCTCTGCTTTGCGTCCACTCGCTTGGCCAGGATGTCGCGGATGGTAGCATCGTCAGGTTGCTGTCTCTCGGGCTGACGCTCGTCATGCCCTGGCACACACCCAGGGAAGACTAAGATCAAGACAACGATCACTGAGGGTGCGCGGCCCAGAATTCGTGGCATGTACGTTTCAGCGTCTGGATCCGCCGAAAACCGTCTGCGTCGCGCCCAGTATATCGTTTGCCGAAGGCCAATCGCCCCTGAGTAGTCGCCAAGGGATTTCCACCGGCTCGACCGCGAATAGAAAAGCCCCTTCGGCGTCAGGACAGAACCAGTGGGCGTCGGCGCAGCTCCCTCAAGCCTCTGTCGGGCCGGAAACGCCCTGCACGTCAGGCCCCGCTCGGGGGGTGAAGCGTGAGAAGATAGGGAAATCGGGTCAGATCCGCGCGGCGCCTACTGACGTTGGTCGTGGCGAATCGGTCAGAGCAGCAAAGGAGAGCAATGACAGGAACGATCAAGACGTTGCGAACAGAAAAAGGATTCGGATTCATCAGCGACGGCGCAGGCCAGGAGTACTTCTTCCATCAAAGCGCCATCTATGGGGAGGGGATTGATAAGCTGCGCGAAGGCGACAGCGTGGAATTCGACCTCGGCGCGGCCGGCCCGAAGGGCCCGCGGGCCGAGAATGTCAGGCGCACGTCCACCTAGCCGTAGAATCACAGGTGCCAGCCGGGACGTCTTCGTTCCGGGCTGGGGCCGTCACCGAGCAACCGCAGGCCTTCCAATCACCCCACCCCGTCTCGCCCTTCCGAGCTGGCGACGAGCGGCATAGTCGCACCGAGGCACCGGCGAGGCCCACCAACATTACCATTGCAGTGGTCAAGCTATACGGCCCGGTTTCAAGTACAAGGTCCTAAGAAGTCGCCAGGGCGGATTGAAGTATCCGCCCTGGCGACGACCCTGGTCAAGCGGCATCCGGTTCGATTCCCAATCGATCGTTCACGGCGGACCGGAGCTTCTGTTTGCATCCCAGGTAGCGCTCGGTCGTCTGAATCGATACGTGCCCCAAGAGAAACTGGATCTGGTCCAGTTCTCCACCCGCGAGGTGACACAGCCTGGCACACGTGCGCCGTAGATCGTGCGGCGCCAACTTGTCGATGCCGGCGCGAGTCGCCGCCGCACGCACGACATCCCAAAGCACCTTGGGCGACATGCCGTCTCCCCAAACGCGCCCGGCCTTGTTGCTCGCCCGGAAGACCGGGCCGTGCGTGATGTCAGCCGCCGCCGTCCACGCGTCCACAGTAGTCTTCACCCACGTTGGGATCGGGACGGTTCGCCCATGTCCACCCTTGCCGACCAGATCGACAATCACCCAGTGCTCCTCCCGTTGCACACCACCACGGGGTTCTTGCCACAGAGAACTTTCTCAATACAGATAACTTTATGATATAAAGCAATGTCGTGCGGGAGGGTGGTTGTCATCGACTCCATGGAGCCGGATTGAGAGCGGCACCCACGCCTTACGATGCGAAGGTAACCATGTCGAAGAGGCTCAGGGGCGCCTGCGAGGTGAGACCCGATGACGGCGGTGGGTGAGGTACCGGGGGGCCGCGGTCCGCTGACCGCGGTCTCGTGGCTCGACTGGAAGCTGGGCGCGCGTATGCTGCTGAAGCATCCCGCGCTCACGATCATCGGGGGCTTCTCGGTGGCGGGTGTCATTGCGATTGGGGCGGTCGGCATCGAACTCGCTGACGAACTGCTGTACAAGCGGCTGCCCTTCGACGAAGGCGGCCGCGTCGTGCGCCTCGAGACGCAGGACATGGCGGCGTCACGCATGGAGCCGAAGGTGCTCCACGATTTCGCGATCTGGCGGCGGTCTCTGAAGACGGTGGCGGAGCTCGGCGCCGCCAGCGTGAGCGAGCGCAACGTGCTCACGGGCGAAGGCCGTGTCGAATCGCTGCGCGTGGCGGAGATCACGGCGTCGGCGTTTCCGCTCACCCGCGTGCCGCCGCTGCTCGGCAGGCCGCTGCAGCCGACGGACGAAATACAGGGTGCGGAGCCCGTCGTGGTCCTGGGTTACGACGTCTGGCAGAGTCAGTTCCTGCACGACCCGGCGATCATCGGCCGCGTCGTGACGGTGGGCCGCACGGCTCGCACCGTGGTGGGCGTGATGCCGCCGCGCTTCGGCTTCCCGCGCAACCAGCAGATATGGGTGCCATTGCCCGTCCAGGACGCGGCGCCGCGCGAAGGGCCGGCCGTGCAGGTGTTTGGCCGCCTCGCCGACGGAGCGAGCTGGCAGGACGCCGCGGCGGAGCTCGACGTCGTCTCGGCACGCCTGGCGGCCGACCAACCGGCAACCTACGCGCGGCTGCGGACGCGCGTTCGCGCATTCGCCGGGCGCACGCCGGGTGATCCGCTGCGGCTGGAAGATCTGGCGGTCCACGCCATCGTCCTGCTGCTGCTGGGGGCGGTGTCGGCGAACGTCGCGACGCTGACCTTCGCGCGCACGGCGATGCGCGAATCAGAGATGGTCGTCCGCCACGCGCTGGGGGCGAGCCGTGGACGCGTGATCGCGCAAATCGTCACCGAATCGCTCGTGCTGGCCCTCACGGCCGCCATGCTCGGGCTCGTCGTGGCCCAGACCACGGTGCGCTATGCCTGGGCCCGGGCGAGTCAGCTCATGGGGGAGGGCCTGCCGTTCTGGGTGGATCTGACACTCGAGCCTGCCACCATTGCGTATGCGCTGCTGCTCGCGCTCGTCGCCGCTGCCATGATCGGCCTGCGGCCCGCACTGAAGGCCACGGGCGCGTCCGTTCAGCGGGGACTGCAGGGGATCACGAGCGCCGGTGGGACGATCAAGTTCGGCGGCATCTGGTCGTTCATCATTGGCGCGCAGGTAGCGTGCACGCTGCTGTTCGTGCCCGCCGCGGTAGGAATCTTCACCAACACCGTTCAC
>WHTT01000168.1 GCA_009377605.1 Luteitalea sp. | reverse complement strand
TAGGCATCGATCGGTTCGCCGTCGACGTACTCCATCGCGAACCAGGGCGTGCCGTCGGCCACCACACCCCCATCCAGCAAGTGGGCGATTGCTGGATGCCCCAGGCCCGCCAGAATGTGACGTTCGACGAGAAACCGGTCGTGGGCTTCGGTGCCGGTGAGCGCCGTGGTGAGGAGCTTGAGCGCGACGTGTTGCTCGAACTGACCGTCCGCTCGCTCCGCCTCGTAGACCACCCCCATGCCACCGCGGCCTAGTAGTCGCAGCAGACGGTACGCACCGATACGCCTCCCCCTCGGATCCGGAGGCGTGGCGAGGGCAGGCAGCATCCCCTGCGCGAACCGATCTAGATAGTCAGATGCCTCCCCCTCGGCGGCAAGCAGCGAGAGCACCTCCCGGCGCAGCTCCGGATCCGGACATCGTTCTGTGAGGTAGTCGTGCTGGCTGGCCGGCGGTACGCCCTCCAGCTCATCCAAGAGCTTCTGGATCCGTTCACCCTGCTCGCGCTCCCGATCCGCAGGCATCAGGATCCCCGGTCTCCCTGAGATGCGTCGTGCCCTCCGGCCGGCCGTGGCCCGAGCTGGCGATAGAGCCAGGCCTGGGCGCGGCGCCAGTCGCGCTTCACCGTCGTCGACGAGACCCCAAGCGCCGCAGCCGTATCCTCGACCTCCAGGCCGGCGAAAAATCGGCATTCGACGACCTGAGCCTGACGTGGGTTCTGGCGAGCAAGGAGGGTGAGCGCCTCGGAGAGCGCGAGCATATCCTCGATGTGTGACTCATCGATCAACGGTGTCCCGTCTACCGGAACGAACGTCCTATCACCTCCGCGTTTCGCCGCGTGACGGCGCTCCGCGTAGTCGATGAGGATGTGTCGCATGGCCCGCGCGGCGACGCGCAAGAAGTGCTCGCGGCTCTGCCATTGGGGAGACGCTTGCTGGGAAAGCTTGAGGTAGGCCTCGTGCACCAGCGCCGTCGTGGACAATGTTTCCTCGCCAGACCAGCGTCGACGCTGGACGTGAGCCACGTCGCGGAGCACCGTGTACGCCGCTGCGAAGAGCTCACCCAATGCAGCACCTTCACCCGCACCCAAGGCGCGGAGATAGCTCGTGACGTGCTCCTCGGTTACGTCCATGGTGGGCTCCATCTCAGCTTGGAGGAGCCCTATTATTAATCACTGGAGCTTACATACCAACAACACTCGCGCGACAGCATTGTGGCGATTGCCGCCGGCTGGCTTAGCGGCCGTGCTGGCGTACTGGACGCATTCGGGAACCGATCTGACGCAACTCGCTACTTGTTGACGATCTCCACCAGATAGTCCGTCGCTTCCTTCGACTTCATCCCGGCCAGCCGCTCGACGATGCGCTTCTTGAGGTTGGCGTCCTTTTCTTTGCGGGCCAAGCTCACGAGCGCCTTCGCGCGCTGCTTGGCCGCGAGCTGCGAGATGACTGCCTCCTTCACGCGGGCGTCGGACGTCGAGCCGTAAGCGTCGGTGAGCAAGTCCTGACTCTCTTGCCCGAGGGCAGCCAAGTAACGCACGGCAACGACCTGTAGATCTGGGTTCGCCCCTCCCTTGATCACCTTGACCATCACGTCCCGCGCCTTTGGTGACGGGTTCTGGGCGAGGACGAACATGGCCCGCTCCTTGACGCGCGGCGGGTTCACGCCAAAGACAATTCGCTCGAGCGCCGGCATCGCCTCGGGACGCCCCGCGCGCACGAGGCCCTGGAGCGCCAGAATCTTCAGCTCCTCGTCTTCGATCGTTTCCGGGCGCACCGGCTGGTCGCTCAACTGCCGAATCTCGATCTCCAGGGCCCGCGCGTCGTTGCGCCACCCGCTGTCCGGCCAGGTCTTTGACAGCTTGGAGAGCGTGTTGAGCGCATCTCTTGCCTGTCCGAGTTTGTAGTGTGTGTAGGCCATCCAATAGGCGATCGCGTCGGGACGGCCCGCTGACGATTTCGGCCGATCGCGACCATCTTCTTCTCTGCGCTTCTGCTGCAGCTCGCTGAGCTTCGTCAGGCTAGACAACGCCTCGGCATAGAGCCCCCGGTCGAGCGCGTTGATGGCGCGGCCGTACTCGAAATCGCCGCGCCCGTGAAAGAACATTTGGTACGGAAAATCTTGCGCGGCGGCCTCGACTTGCGCGCGAGCTGCCTCGGTCTGGGCCCTGACCGCCTCGGCCTGCGCCTCGACCTGGACTCTGAGGGCTTCCGCTTGCGCGTGGCTCCGATCTCTCTCCGCCGCCGCTTGCGCCTCCGCTTGCGCCTCCGCTTGCGCCTCGGCCTCCGCACGTGCCTGGCCGGCGGAAAGCATGACAAGGGCGATGTCGAACGACTCGTCGAGCTCTCGTGGCATCAGCGGCGTCGAGCGTGCTGGCTGCGCGAGCACAGTCCCCACGCCGAGCGCGACGGTGCCGACGGTAATGACGATTAAACGTGCCGTGGACATAACAAAGCTCCGAAGAGGTGCCCTGCAAAGATGACAGGCATTGTTTCAGGGCATCTCGAATGCCGCGCGCTCGCGGGCTCGCACCGTGTCGCCTGCGACGCGCAATTTGAACAGCATCTCGCGAGCGTCCGCTCTCGTCGCTCGGAGGCTCGCCGGTTGCGCCTGCGGCTCTCCCGGCGCGTGCGCAACGTGAAGCAACACCCGCTCCAAATCATCGAGCACGTTGGCCATGGCCGCTTCACCATCGCTCGCGGCCGCCTGCCGGTACAGCCGGTTCGTCGCGAGCAGATCCTGCGCCCAGTCCTGCGCGCTGGAAGCGTCGAACGCCTCATCTTGATTCGCCAGCTCGAGCAGCATGATCTGCGAGCGATCGAAGTGATCGCCAAGCGAGCCGAGCAGGACGCGCTCACGCGCCTGATCCATCAGGACCGATTCTGTGAGCGGCGATGGCTCTTCGGGCCGAGGTGATGACTGCACGAGCACGAAGACCAACATGGCTAGCGCCGCGCCGTAGCCTGCAAGCACGACGACACGGGGCCGCAACAGATCGCGGAGTGCGCCGAGCCAACCGGCGTGCGGCTGGCGCTCGCCGTCGAACGGCGCGCCCGCGACCTTCGGTGACGACGAACGCTGTAACGCTCGGAGCTGCGGCTCGAGCTGCGCCCACACGCGCTCCCCGTACAGCGCATCACGCGACGGTGGTTCCCAGGACGTCCCCGCGGCAAGCACCACCCGTAGCGCCTCGTATGCTCGACGACACGACGCGCACCCTTCCAGGTGCCGCGCGCAGCCCTCCGTTTCTGGCGCCTCGCCATAGTGAAAGAGAATGAGCTGTTCGTCGTTCAAATGGTGCATGGCTTCCGTCCGCTGAGGCGAGACGAGTGCTCAGCTCCTCACACGTCTGCCCGCTTGGCGAACACGGGTCGGTTCCCGCTCGACCCTGCGCTTCCTCGAGGAGCCGCGGCCGGGCGCACGAACGGCTCGAGCGCCGCGCGCATCTTTCGCACCGCACGAAAGATGCTGTGCTTGGTCGCGCTCGCCTTCAGCCCGAGCTCTGCGCTGATCACCTCGATTGATTCCCCTTCGAAATGGCGTAGCACGAATGCGGCCCGCTCCATGGCGGTCAACTCCGCCATCGCGACCTGGATACGTTCACGCACCTCACCGCCAAGAGCCGCCCGATCTGGCAGCGGCGCCAAACAAGGGCACGCTTCCGATGCCGCACCTCCCATTTCTGTCTCACCATTCGCCGGCTCACGGTTGGATCGGGAGCGCAGGAGGTCAACTGCGCAGTTCGCAGCGATGCGCGTCAGCCAGGTACTGAAGCGCGCCCGTTCCTCGAACCGCCCGAGCTGGCGATAGGCCTTGATGAACGTCTCCTGGACGACATCCTCGGCATCGTGCTCGTTGCCGGTCACACGAAACGCGACCGCGAACACACCCCGGCTGTGGCGCTTGACCAATTCGCCAAACGCGTCCGAATCACCGGCGCGAGCCCGCGCCAGGAGTGCGGCCTCGGTCGCCTCCATCTGTCAAATTAGACGACAACCGCAGCGGGGCGGTTAGGAAAAGGAACCGGGTACCTTTTCGGGCGCGAAATGGTACCCGGTTCCTTTTTCTAGCGGGTCAGGACGTCGACGACGTGGGCCCAGGTGTGGCGGGCAGCAACGGGCAAGGCGGCACGACCGAGCCGCTCCGCAAGGCCGCGATCTCCCGCAAGGCGATCCAAGCATTCCGCCATCCGATCCGGTGTCGGGTCGACGACGAGGCCGGTTGTGCCGTGGACGACCAGCTCGGCCGGCCCACCGCTATCGGGCGCGGTGACCACGGCTTTGCCGGATCGAAACGCCTCCAGCGTGACGAAGCCGTAGTCTTCGTTCCACGGAGCAAAAAAGACTGCCCGGCACCGCGCATAATGCTCGACCAGCTCATCGTCTGAGATGTGCCCCAGGAGCTCGACGCGACCTTCGAGGCCATACCGCGCAATCAGCTCCTCGAGGCGCGGACGATCCTCACCCTCTCCGGCGATCTTCACGCCGATCGACGTGTTGCGCATCTTGGCCGTGGCATCGACCAGCAAATCGAGGCGCTTGAGCGGGTGTAACCGCGACACAGCGAAGATGTAATCGCCGAACTCGTCGGTGCGGTATCGTCGCTCTGGCGCTGGCGGGTACAGCACCTCGCTCGAGATGCCGCCGAAGCGCACGAGTCGCTGCTGGATGGTCCGCGACTGTGCGAGCAGCCGCGTGACATTCCGAGTGAGCAGCGCGCCATCGATGAAGTGGGTGGCGCCTCGTCTCACGCGCTCCTTGACCCGCGCCCGGCGGCCAATGCCGGAAGCGAAGCGCTCCCAGAGATCGTAGTATTCGCGCATCCGATGATTCAGCCAGCAGACGTGTCGCGGGTGCCGCACCGCGTAGGAGGGAAAGCGAAACGAGATGACCTGATCCACGGGTTGGCCATGGGCCGTTTGACCGACATCGGTCAGCCAGGTGGCCAGATAAGCCGAGAGCTGACGTCCGAACCGATTCTGCGGCGTGATGAGAAGCTCGGCGGCAAAGCCGGCTCGCCGCAACGCCGCGCACGTCTCGTCGGCGATGACCGTATGCCCGCCGTGCACGAACAAGGCGCCGGAGGTAACGACCAGGATTCGTCTCACGACACGGCATTATCCTCTGAAAGGGATTAGGGGTCAGGCGTCAGGCGCCTTTCCTGTTCTACGCGATAGCAGGTATCCTGTGACAAGGATGAGTGTGCTCGATTTCGTTGTCTCTCATGCCTGAGCTCTGGCAGCAGATTTTGGAGTGGCTTCGGACCCTTCACAGCGATGAAGGCATCAGGGCGCTCATCGAGTGGGGTGGTCTATCCGTCCTTGTCGGGATCGTCTTTGCCGAGACCGGCCTGCTGGTTGGCTTCTTCCTGCCAGGCGACTCACTGTTGGTGACCGCCGGGGTCGTGTGCGCAAAACCGTTTCCAGGCCTCCCACATCTCGATATCTGGACCACCTACCTGCTGCTGCTCTGCGCCGCCGTGGTCGGCGATCAAGTCGGCTTCCTGCTCGGACGCAAGACGGGGCAGGCGATCTTCCAGCGTGAGGACAGCCGCTTCTTCAAGCGGAGGTACGTCGAGGAGGCGCACGAGTTCTATCTACGCAAGGGCGGACGCTCGATTGTGATTGCCCGCTTCGTGCCCATCCTGCGAACGTTCGTGCCCTTCATGGCGGGCGTCGCCAACATGCCGTACCGTAGCTTTGTGTTCTACAACGTCGCTGGTGGCATCCTGTGGATCACGACGCTCCTGTGGCTGGGCTACTTC
>WHTT01000167.1 GCA_009377605.1 Luteitalea sp. | reverse complement strand
CCGTAGAAAACGCCAGCCGGCGTGCTTCCTGTGATGCGGACGCCACTGGCCGTGATCGTCAGATCGTAGGCTTCCTCTGCCCCATCAGCGCTGGATGGCGTGACCTCGAGTCGAATCGCGCCCGGCGCCGGTGATCCCCCGATTTCGCGGATGGCGAGCGTTGTGTCGAGGGCGGGACGCAGCAGCTCAGCGAGGTCGCGTGCGATGCGCTGCAGCTCGGGCTCCGGTGACAGCTCGATCACGGTGTCCTTGGTGATCGACAACCGCTCGGTATCACTGAGCGTCGCGGAGACGGGCCACGGTATCAGGCCAGGCTTCGCGCCTTCAGCAACCGGCTCGGCGCTGGCTGGAGCGCCCGGCGATTGTGCGCGGGGTTGCGCCGAGACGCAGAGTGCAAGACAAGCAATGACAACGCAGGTACGGAGCTGCCTCCGCGCGCTACGTGGTCGCGGGCGTACCATCTGGCGCATCCGAAAATCCTCCTGTGATCGGCAACGTCTGGCCCGACAGCTTACCGCAGCTTGCACACTCTAACGCTTCACACTATACTTGATGTAGTTATATATAACGCATGGTCCGAGAGCTACGCGTCAGTGTCTACCGCACGCTCCTGTGGTGCTACCCCGCGTCGTTCCGCAGGGAGTACGGCAGCGAGATGGTTCGCGCATTTTCCGCGCACGTGCGTGATGCACGCGACCACGGCGGATGGCGAACCGAGGCGTCAATCTGGCTTCACACGCTACGCGATCTCTTTCTTACTGCGCCGCGGGAGCATGCTCACGTCATGCGACAAGATCTGCGCTATGCCAGTCGGACGCTGGCATCGAATCCAGGTTTTGCCATCGTCGCCATCCTATCGCTAGCGCTGGGGATCGGCGCCAACACCGCGATCTTCAGCCTGTTGAACAGCGTGTTGATCAGCCCGCTGCCGGTGCGCGACCCTCATGAGCTCGTCATGTTGACAAGTCCCGGGTCCGCCGGGGTTGGGATTGGATCTCAGACTGGCGAACGCGCCCTGCTGACATATTCGGAGTTCGAGCACTTGCGGGAACAATCCACGTCTTTCTCGGATCTGATGGCGTCTCAAAGCAGTCTTCAGCGCGTGCAGGCACGCGTCAATGGGGGCGAGTCCGAAGAGATCCATACCCGCATGGTCTCGGCAGATTACTTCAAGACGTTGGGTGTGCCGGCGCTATTTGGGCGAACCTTCAGAAGCGAAGATCGCGTGGAGGGAGCCGCTCCCTACGCGGTGATCAGCTACGACTACTGGCAGCGTCGTCTTGGTGGGCGTACGGACATTCTCGGCGGCAGTATGGCGATTCGTGGAGGAGTGTTTTCCATTATCGGCGTGGCGCCGGCGTCGTTCTTTGGCGAGACCGTTGGCGACCGGCCGGACGCATGGCTGCCACTGAGCATGCAGGCGACCGTGCTGCCAGGCCGCGACTGGCTTCGCGATCAACCCGGCAGTATCGAGAAAGTAATGTGGCTGCATGTGTTCGGCCGCCTGAAGCCAGGGGTGACGATCGACAAGGCGCAAGCTGTGTCCAACGTGATCTTCCACCGCGGACTGGCCACCTACTACGGCGAGTCGGCACTGATACCCGAGGATCGAAAACGATTCCTCGATCAACGATTGACGCTGCGTTCGGCCACGACAGGAGCCTCGCAGATCCGCGAGCGGTTTTCCGAACCGCTTCTCATCCTGTTGACAGCCGCCGGCGTCGTCTTGTTGATTGCCTGCGCCAATCTCGGCAACCTGCTGTTGGCGCGGGCGACGGCAAGGAACCGCGAGATTTCGGTACGCCTGGCATTAGGGGCCAGCCGCCGGCGCCTCATCCGCCAGTTACTGACCGAAAGTATGCTGCTCGCGATGCTCGGAGGCGTGGCTGCACTTGGCGCTGCGTTCTTGCTCCGAGCAGGACTGCTGGGCCTGGTGTCGGAGTCCATTCAGCTCCCGCACGCTCTCGACGTCCGTGTCCTCGGCTTCGCCTTCGGGCTGACCATGCTGGGCGGGTTGATGCTTGGCTTGTTGCCCGCATGGCGCACCACGAAGACGAGTGCCGCAACCGGGTTGAAGGAGCAGGGCCGCGGCCTCGCTGGATCGGCGGCGTGGCAGCGCGTCGGCAAGCTCGTGGTCGTGGGGCAACTGGCGCTGTCGCTGCCCTTACTGGTGGGAGCCGGCTTGCTCGTGCGGACGCTCTCCAACCTGCACCAAGTCGATCTGGGCTACCCGAAGGAACGTTTGTTGATGGTGCGCGTGGATGCGCAGACGGCTGGGTACGAGGAGTCGCGCCGGCCGGCGTTGTTCGAACAGGTCCTCGAACGGCTTCGCGCGGTGCCGGGCGTGCGCACGGCGACCTATTCGAAAAATGGCCTCTTCTCCGGTTCGGACTCTGGAGATCAGGTGGTCGTAGAAGGATACGAGCGGCAAGGCAACAATGACCGGGGCTCAGCGTACGATCACGTCGGACCCCGTTACTTCTCCACGCTCGGTATCCCGGTGACGCTGGGCCGCGAGATCACAGAGGACGACCAGCCTTCGAGCCGCAGAGTCTGCGTGATCAACGAGGCCTTCGCCAAGTTGTTCTTCCCAGGTCGCAACCCACTCGGGATGCACGTCACGCAGGTCTACGGCAGTCAGCGCAACACATATCAGATCGTGGGTGTGGCGCGCGACTCCCGAGCGCATAGGATACGCGGCAACATCGACCATCGGTTCTACGTCCCGGTGACACAGCCCGTGACCGTGCCGAACGAGGTCAGCTTCGCAATTAGGACGGCGGCCGACCCCTCCGGGCTGATTGCGGACGTTCGTCGTGCGGTTCTGCAAGTGGATCCGGATCTACCGATCACTCTGCGGCCACTCACAGAACTCGTGGGTGAGCAGACCGTGCAGGACCGGCTGCTGGCTCAGCTCTCGATTGCGTTCGGTGTCGTCGCCCTGCTGCTGGCCGCAATCGGGCTATACGGCGTGCTCTCCTGTGGCGTTGCGCGCCGCACCAACGAGATCGGAATCCGCAAGGCGCTCGGTGCGCAGCACAGTGCGGTCATCGCGATGATCCTGCGCGAAACAGGAGTGCTGCTCGCCGTTGGATTGGTCGCGGGAATCGCCTTGTCGGCAGCTGCAGTACGACTGATCACCAGCCGCCTCTACGGCTTGGAGCCAACCGATCCACTGACGTTTGCCGTCGCGGTCGCCGTGCTGTCGCTTGTCGCCCTCATCGCGACATGGCTGCCCGCCCAGCGCGCGTCGCGCGTCGATCCGCTCGTCGCGCTGCGCCACGAATGACGCGCGGGCAGCCACGCGCAAGCCCGACCTAAAGGTCGGGCCTACATGCGATCTCTACCTTCAACAACTATACTGTTAGACGATATAGACTGCCATGACCAGAGACTCCCCAGATCCGGATTCCTTCCTGCCGCTGCCCACGGCGATGTTTCACATCCTGGTGGCCCTCGCGGACCGCGACCGCCATGGCTACTCGATCATGCAGGATGTCGCCGCACGAACGGGGGGCAAGGTGCGCTTGAGCGCCGGCACGCTCTACAGCTCTATTCGACGCATGCTGGAGCAAGGCCTCGTGGAGGAGCTCCGCGAAAGTCCTGATCCGCGGAGCCAGGACGAGCGCCGGCGCTACTACGCCCTGACACGACTCGGCCGGCAGGTGGCGCTGGCGGAAGCGAGGCGGTTGAACGAGATGCTCAACCAGGCGCGCGCGACTGGTCTGATCCCGAGAAAGCTGTAGAGCTCATGCTGCGGCTCGGCGTCTACCGGACGTTCTTGTGGTGCTACCCCGCGTCGTTCCGCAGGGAATACGGCACCGAGATGATGCGCGCATTTTCCGCACAGGTGCGGGATGCACGCGATCATGGCGGATGGCGAGCCGAGGCGTCGATCTGGATTCGCATCCTGCTCGATCTCTTTCTTACTGCACCACGGGAGCACGCACACGTTATGCGACAAGACTTACGTTACGCCATTCGGACGCTGGCATCGAATCCCAGCTTTGCGACTGTCGCGATCCTGTCGTTGGCGCTGGGGATCGGCGCCAACACCGCGATCTTCAGCCTGTTGAACAGCGTGTTGATCAGCCCGCTGCCGGTGCGCGCGCCCCACGAGCTCGTGATGTTGACGAGTCCTGGCTCGTCGGGCTGGGGATCGGGGCTGATGAGGGGTGAAGATCGCGAGCGGCCGTTCCTAAGCTACGCGGAGTTCGAGCAACTGCGGGATGAATCCACGTCGTTTTCCGGCCTCATCGCGTCCCAGAGCTTTCTGGAGCGAGTGCAGGCACGCATCGACGGCGGCGAGCCGGAGGAGATCGAAACGCGTCTGGTGTCGGCCGAGTATTTCACAACGCTAGGTGTAACCGCTGTGCACGGCCGGCTATTCGCCTCAGAGGAAGCGCGTGTGGAGAGAGGCGCTCCATACGCCGTCATCAGCTACGACTACTGGCAGCGGCGCTTCGGCGGCCGCAGCGACGTTCTCGGCACGAGGATGGCCATTCGTGGCGGTGTCTTCTCGATCATCGGCGTGGCCCCTCCACCGTT
This sequence comes from Luteitalea sp., assembly GCA_009377605.1. Classification (NCBI taxonomy): domain Bacteria; kingdom Pseudomonadati; phylum Acidobacteriota; class Vicinamibacteria; order Vicinamibacterales; family Vicinamibacteraceae; genus Luteitalea; species Luteitalea sp. The sequence continues at coordinate 1,259 of WHTT01000167.1, read as the reverse complement.
CTTCGGCGAGACCGTGGGACAGCGGCCGGACGTTTGGCTGCCGCTCAGCATGCAGGCGGTCGTGCTGCCGGGCGACGACTGGCTACGGGACAAGCCGGGCGACCCCGCCAAGGTGATGTGGCTGCATGTGTTCGGCCGCCTCTCGCCAGGCGTGACGATCGAGCAGGCGCAAGCCGACGCGAACGTGGTCTTTCAACGGGGCCTGGCCACTCACTACGGCAAGACCGCGCTCTCGGCCGAGGACCGAAAGGACTTTCTCGATCAGCGCCTAATCCTGCGTCCCGGCGCCCGCGGAGCCTCCACGCTCCGCGGGCAGTTTTCCGATCCGCTCCAGGTCTTGCTTGCGGCTGCCGGCGTCGTGTTGATTATCGCCTGCGCCAACTTGAGCAATCTGCTGCTGGCACGGGTCACCGGACGGAATCGTGAGACTTCCGTGCGGCTGGCGCTCGGCGCGAGTGGGGGTCGGCTCGTCCGCCAATTGCTGACGGAAAGCATGGTGCTCGCCGTGCTGGGCGGCCTGGCGGGACTGTGTGTGGCGTTCCCACTCCGCGCAGGCTTGCTGTACCTCGCACCCGAGGCACAGCTCACGGACCGCCTGGAGGCTGTGGCGTCGTCGAGAGACGGCCTCTTCTCGGGCGCCGACTCCGGCGACACGGTCATCGTCGAGGGATACACGCCCCGGGGTGACGACGCATCGACGTGGACGTCCGTCGGCCCCCGCTACTTCTCGACGCTCGGCATCCCGGTAACGCTTGGTCGAGAGATTACCGAGCGGGATCAGCACGCAGCCCAAGAGGTGTGCGTGATCAACGAAGCCTTCGCCAAGCAGTTCTTCGAGGGGCGAAACCCGCTCGGGATGCGCGTGACGCGGGTCTTCGGAGATGAGCGAAACGCCTGTCAGGTCGTCGGCGTCGTGCGCGATTCGCGGGTGCGCGGCTTACGCGGAGAGATCGAGCGCCGGTTCTATCTCCCGTTGACGACGCCGGGACGTGTCACCTTTGCAATCAGGACCGCAGGTGAGCCCTCGAGCGTCATCGCCGACGTGCGGCGCGCCGTGCGGCACATCGATCCGGATTTGCATGTCACGGCACGCCCGCTTACCGAGATCTTGGATGATCAGATGGTACAGGACCGCCTGCTGGCACGACTGTCCATCGCGTTCGGGGTCGTCGCGCTGCTGCTTGCCGCGATCGGGTTATACGGCGTCCTCTCCTACGGCGTGACGCGACGCACCAATGAGATCGGGATCCGGAAGGCGC
>WHTT01000166.1 GCA_009377605.1 Luteitalea sp. | reverse complement strand
ACGGCATCACGGGCCTGCCCACCGACTCGGAGCTCGCCGGTGGTCTGACACAGCAATCGGTGAGCGGCTGGACGTCCTGGGGCCGCCAGAACAGCAATCCCCAGCACCAGGATCCGTTTGCCTTCAACGCCCGCCTCAACTACTCCTGGATCCTCGGCCGGCACACCTTGAAGACCGGCTACGAGTATCAGGCGATCAACACCGAGGTGGACGATGTGCATCCGAAGTACGGGTCGGATTCGTACTCGGGGCAGTTCAGTCGTCCCAGTGGCGCCGAGTCCGATGCGGCCACGTACAACCTGGCGGATTTCATGGTCGGTGCGCGCAGCGGCTACTCGCTCGTCAACCCGTTCACGTTCAATCTCCGCCAACGCATGCACTTCGGCTATCTGCAGGACGACTGGAGAGTCATACCTAATCTGACGCTGAACCTCGGCGTCCGCTATGAATACGCCACCCCACAGTGGGAGGCGGACAATTACCTGACGAACTTCGACCCGGCGACGCAGACATTGCTGCAGGCCTCGGACGGGTCGGTGGCCGATCGCGCGCTGGTCAATCCAGATCGCAACAACTTCGCGCCGCGTGTGGGCGCCGCCTACAGCCTGAACGACAAGACGGTGCTCCGTTCGGCGTACGGCATCAGCTACATCCATTTCAACCGGCTCGGCGGCGAGAACCTCCTCTCGTTCAACGGCCCGCACGTCGTCCCGATCACGATTGCGCAGCAGCCATCGCAAGGTCTGTGCACGTCGGACACCTCGCCGACGTCCTGCTTTCGACCGACCCAGATGGGGTATCCCGAAGGGTTGAACGTTCCCGAGAACTTCGATCCAATCAACGGACGTGTGAACTACATCCCACCGGACACGCGCACTGGCTACATCCAGAGCTGGCACGTGACCGTGCAGCGCGAGCTCTGGTCGCGGTTCGTCGTCGATATTGGCTACGTTGGCAACAAGAGCGACCATCTGGTGATCCTGGGGGACCTGAATCAAGCGCGACCGAATGCCATTGGCGAGGAGACACCGCTGCAGGAGCGCCGGCCAATCCCGGACTATCAGTTCATCCAGTCGGCATTCGACGGCGGCAGGGGCGACTATCACGCGCTGCAGCTGAAGGTCGAGCGTCGTTATTCCGCGGGCCTGTACCTGCTCAACTCGTTCACGTGGTCGCGCGCGCGGGACAATGCCTCCGGCCATCTCGAGACGGCAAACGGCGACAACAGTCGCGTCAACCTGGCCGATCTCGACGGGGAGTTCGGCCTCTCCGGATACAACGAGCCGCTCAACAACACCACGACCGTCGTCTGGGAGCTGCCAATCGGTCGCAATCGGACGTGGGGCGCGGCCATGAGCCCTCTGCTCGACGCCCTCGTCGGCGGCTGGCGGGTCACGGCCATCAACACGATGACCAGCGGGCGTTCCGTGAACCTGACTTACTCACCCTCCTCGGCATTCAGCGTGAGCGGCGCGCCCACCTACCGGCCGAACGTGACTGGCGATATCTACGTGGCCGACGGCCAGCGTACGATTGAGAACTATTTCGATTCGAACAACGTCGTCATTCCCACAGACTCGAGCCAGCCGTTTGGCAACGTACCAAGGAACGCCGCCCGCGGACCGGCCGTCTACACACTGGACCTGGGACTGCACAAGCGCTTCGAGGTTCCTCGCGCGGCCATGCGGCTCGAGCTGCGAGTAGAAGCCTTCAATGTCCTCAACAAGACGAACTTCGGCACGCCGAACGGGAGCCTCACGTCGACCTCTTTCGGAACCATTACGTCTCTCGCGACCACGCCCCGCCAGATCCAGCTGGGTGTTGAAGCTCGACTTCTGATATGGACGCGGGCTCTCAACGGTCTGGTGGAGGAGCAGTCGATTCACGGATCCGCAGCTCCGTGTCCAGCACGATCAGCGAGTCCGCTGGCGTATCGGGATCGGCGCTGGAGGGGTTCAGCTTGCCGAGCAGCATCTTCATCGCCCGCCGCCCGATGTCACGGGTCGGTTGCGCGACGGTGGTGAGCCGCGGGCTGAAGCTCGCCGCCCACTCGAAGTCATCGAAGCCGAGCACGCTGACGCGGCCGGGGCAGGCCACGCGCGACTCGACCGCGGCGCGCATCAGGCCAAGCGTCATCTTGTTGTTGCACGAGAGGATGGCCGTCGGCGGTTCTGCCAAGCGCAGCAGCTCCTGGCCGCCGCGATAGCCGCTGTCGAGTTGAAAATCGCCGGGGCGAAAATACTCGTCGCGTACTGGGAGGTGCGCCTCCTGCATGGCCTTCCGGAATCCTTCGACACGGTCCACGCCGCTCGAGAGGCGCAAGTCGCCGGTAATGATCGCAATGCGCGTGTGTCCGAGGCCGATCAGGTGTCGGGTGGCTTCGTAGGCGCCCTGCACATTGTTGGACACCACCGCACCCCGCGTGAAGCCGACCGGCACGCGATCGATGAAGACGAGCGGAAACCGGCGTCGAATCAGGCCGTCGTAAGCGGAGGAGGAATCGGTGCAGGCCAGGATGGCGCCGTCCACCCGCCTGGAGAACAGCGTGCTCAACTGCGTCTGCTCGCGCTCGGGAGAGCCGCCAGAATTGCAGAGGATCAGCGAGTAGCCGTGCTGCAACGCCTCCGTCTCGATGCCCTGCACCACCTCGAGAAAGAACTGGTTGCTGATGTCGGGGACGACCATGCCGATGACCTGCGTCCGGCCGATCTTGAGGCTGCGCGCGACGTGGTCGGGATGATAGTCCAACACGGCCATGGCCTCTCGGACGCGTGCCTGGCGCTCCGCGCTGACGCCACCCTTGCCATTTACGACGGCAGAGACCGTCGCCGGTGACACGCCGGCGAGACGCGCCACATCGACCATCGTCAGCGGCCGCCCTGACGTCTTCGGCCCGTCGACCATTGGGGAGAAAAAGGAACCGGGTACCTTTTCGGTCGCGAAAAGGTACCCGGTTCCTTTTCGCGGCTTGACACCAGGTCTCACGCTGGTGTATCAAACGTTTCGACACTATCACAGTAAGAAGCGATAGCGCCAGGCGACGGCCGTGAAAATATGGCCTAATTCGGCGCTTGTTTGCCCTCAGCGTCTGTCATTAGGCATTTCTGAAACGTTTCAAACTGGCCTCGTTGGTCCAGGAGCCCTAAGGAGCGCGTTATGAGACGACTGACGCTCGCATCACTGGCTCTGCTCTTCCTGCACGCAACAATTGCCCTCGCCCAGAGTGACCGAGGCGCGATCACCGGGCTCGTGGTCGACGAGCAAGACCGGGTCATTCCTGGGGCCGCCGTGGCGCTGACCAATACCGAAACGAACGTGTCGACGGCTGTCACGACCGACGAGTCGGGGAGCTTCCGCTTCACGTCGTTGACGGTGGGGAGCTATGAGCTTTCGACCGAGCTGAGCGGCTTCAAGATCTCCGTACAGGAGGTGTCCGTCGAAGTTGGACGCACCGTCGCGCTGACCGTCGTGCTCAGCCCGGGCGACGTCGCGGAAACGGTCACGGTCGAAGCCGCAGCGCTCGCGCTCGATACGACGACCTCCGACACCGGGACGACGGTGACGCGCCGGCAGATCCTCGACCTGCCCGTGCCGCTGACCGGCGCCATGCGAAACCCACTGAACTTCGTCGTCATGACACCGGGCGTGAGCGGATCGATACCGGGGGCGGTCCCGGACCTGCGTCTCAACATCAGCGGCTCGCCGGCCGCCTCGGCCGAGGTTTTCATCGACGGCATTCCGGTTGCCGACACCAATCTGTCCGGCAGCATGTCGAACAATCACCCCGCGCTCGAGTCGATTGGCGAGTTCAAGATCAGCAACAACAGCTATTCGGCGGAGTACGGCCTGGCGACCGGAATCGTCTCGTTCACGCTACGCTCCGGGACGAACCAGTTTCGTGGCAACGTCTTCGAGTACCTGCAGAACGATGCGCTCAACGCACAGGACTTTCCCACCAAGGCTCGCGGCGAGCCGAAGGCGCCGCTGAACCAGAACGAGTACGGGTTCACGCTCGGTGGGCCTGTCTGGCTGCCGAAAGGACTCGGTCCGCTCGCGTACGATGGACACAACCGAACGTTCTTCTTCACGAGCTATTCGGGGTTCAAGTTCCGTCCCAGCGCCAACAATCCCAACCTGACCACGATCCCGAACAGGTTCCGACAGGGGGACTTCTCGCAGCTGCTCGGGCCACAGCTCTTCGTGCCCAACCCACGCAACTCCTCCCAGCTGCTGCCGTTGTTGGACCCTGCGGGACGGCCGGTGTTCGAGGGCGCAATCTACGACCCGACGAATTCGCGCACGGTCATTGGTCCGGATGGGCAGGCGTACAACATTCGCGATCCGTTCCCCGACAACGTCATTCCTTCTGGCCACTCCGGGCTCAGCGCCGCCTCACAACGGATCATGCAAGACTTCCCGCAGGCGCAGACCGACGCCGTCTTCAACAACTTCTTCCGGCAGACGCGCCAAGTGAACGACGAAGAGCGCTTCGTCGTGAAAATCGATCACAACATCAGCCCGCTGCAGACGCTGTCTGGCAGTCTGTCGCTCGGAAGCAGTCGAGAATCGAACATCGGCACACTCAACGAGCTGGATGCGACCGAGAACGACAGACCATCGTGGCAGGCGCGCTTTGCCCACACGAAGACGTTCTCTTCGAACCTTCTCAACAACTTCGTCTTTGGCTTCCTGCGCGATCGCCTCGTCGCGGGTCCTGTCGTTGCCGGTCCACCGTTGGACGAGCTCGGGCTCGGCGGCATCAGCCTGCCATCGGGCGCGCCGTATCCAGCCATTGGGCTCCGCAACCAAAATGGGATTGGTGGTAATGCCTTCTCGCTCGTGGCGCAGAACCGCTTCGTGTTGAGCAACGTTACCACCTGGGTGCGCGGGTCGCACACGTTGAAGCTCGGCGGAGAGTTTCGGCGGCTGCAGCGCAACGAGAGGAGCAACAATTCCGGCCGCTTCGCGTTCGAGCCCACGCAGACTGCGCTCAACGGCGTCGGCTTCGTGAATACCGCACAGGGGCCGGCCGCCGTCTCCATCACGGCGGCGGCGACCGGTAATTCAGTCGCGAGCTTCATGTTTGGCGCGGCGGACTTCTCGCGCTTCGACATTGGCGCGACCACGGCAGGCTATCGCTGGCTGACGGCAAGCGGATTCGTGCAGGACGATTGGCGCGTGGCACGAAACCTGACGCTCAACCTCGGATTCCGCTACGACGTCTCGGTGCCGCGCACGGAAGTGTTCGGTCGTGTCTCCACGGTCGATCCGGAGCTGCCAAACCCGGCCGCAGGTGGGTTGCCGGGCGCTTACACGTTCTATGGCGAGGGGGAGGGACGCAACGGCCGGAAGAGGATTGGCGACATCGATTGGAAGGGGTTCCAGCCCCGCATAGGATTTGCCTACACACCAAATGCCGAGCGTGGCTTCCTGGGCAGGCTGTTCGGCGACGAGCGCTCGGTGCTGCGCGGCAGCTTTGCCATCACGAGACCGCTCGGGAACGACAACCTGACGAATGGGATTTCCGGCGGCCTCTACGCAGCCGGATTCAACGGCGTGGCGACCGTGAATCGGCCGGGCGACGAGCTCGGCTCGGCGGCCTACTTCTGGGACGACCCGTATCCCGGGTTCCAGGCCCCGCCGTTCATCGATCCTGGCCTGCTCGTCGGCAATGCCAATCCGGCGCTCATCAGTCCGGAGGCCGGGAAGATGCCGACACAGATCAACTGGTCGTTCGAGCTGCAGCGAGAGCTGCCGGGGGGCTTTCTAGCGAGCGCCGCCTACGTGGGCACGCACATCTATCACGTGGGCCTCTGGCGCAAACCGAATCAGGTGCCGCTCGAGGTCGCCGAGGAGTATCGCGGCGCCGCGGAGAGCGCTGGTCTTCCGCTGAACGAGTTCCTGAACCTGCCGATTGGCGACCCGCGCGTCATGGCGGCAGGCCTCCGGCCGCCGTTCGACACCTTCGGCGACCTGTTCGGCGCCGGTGCTACGGTGGCGCAAGCGCTCCGGCCGTTCCCGCAATACGGAAATATCGACAACGTCATGCAGCCGGTCGGCAGCGCGTCGTACAACGGCCTGCTGACGAAGGTGCAGAAACGGTTCTCGAACGGCCTGACGATGTTGCTGTCTTATACGTTCTCGAAGACACTCGGCACGGTGGATTCTTTCCAAGGCGCCGACGCAGGCGCGCAGAACGCGCGTTTCGCCCGGTCGTTCCAGCAGGACTTCTACGACAACCGGAGCGAGCGATCCGTGACCAGCTCGGACATCCCGCACGTGCTCGCGTTGAGCTACACGTACGAGCTGCCGTTCGGACCGGGCAAGCCCCTGC
>WHTT01000165.1 GCA_009377605.1 Luteitalea sp. | reverse complement strand
CGGGACTGTAGTCCGGGGAGGGCGGCTTGATGTCGCGTCGCCACGATCGGTTGCGGTGGTACATGAGCCGGACGTGATAGATATCGCCGATCAGGCCAGGCTTGGAGCTCGGTGGCGGTATCGGGCACGTCGACCGTGAACGGCCGGTCGGGGTGCGCCGCGAGGCACGAAGCCAGCATCGTATTGGCCGTCTCCGTATGATCTGCGGCCAGCGGACCCAGGTGATCGAAGGCGAAGCCGGGTCGACCGAAGAGGTATCCCCCGCGGGCGCCCGGTTGGTCCGTCGACGATCCACGCGTACCCGGGAGCGGCGCTGACGAGGGACGTCAGCAGCACACACGGATCGGCACCGAAGACCTCGCGGTCGATCTCGAAAATGGCGGCCAAGTCTCTTGAGGCCATCGGGCGCGCTGAGCGGTCGCCAGTAAGTCTTGGCACAGATCCCGCGTTGCGTTTCCACCGATGCCGCCGCGCCTCTTTGCGAAGTCCCAGCTGTGGATAGAGACCCACGCCCGCCGGTGTGGCATCCAGCCGAAGGGGCCGCTCGTCGTCGAGCTCGTGCAATGCTCGCACCACCAGCTCTCTTTCGACACCACGCCCGCGATAAGCCGGGTCGACGAGCACCATGGCAATCCAACTGAAACGGCGCTGGTAGCGGAGTGTGGCCACGCTGCCGATGACGTCACCGGCCGCGTTCGTCGCCACGAAGCAGCCACGCGGGTTCAGCGTGAGAAACAGTTCCCAGTCGCGCGCGACCTGGTTCCAGCCGCTTGCGCGACAGAGCAGCAGGCCGGCCTCGACGTCGCGCGTTTGCATGAGACGGATCGACTGGCGACGGACCGACGCGCATGTTCATGGAAGGCTCCCGCAGCACAGCAGTCTCGTATTCTGTATCACAGAATAATTCTGATCTGGTCGTGCTGCCACTGTATTGCCGACTGCGGCGCGATGTCAAACAATCAAGTACCGGGAAGACAGGTCAGAACCCATGCCCAATGGACCCTTTGGTTCTGCATCACGAAACGAATTGACATGACAGCGTAAATGGCGGGAGAAAATCTCATATCCGCGATCGCCTACCAGGAGGCAGCCTGTCATGAACCACAGATTCTGGAAATCGTATTCTGTTGTACAGAATATATGCTATGATGTAGAATCGATGCTTGACATTGTCCCGCCGGCGCAATTCCATCCCCCCCACCAAGAAAATCGGTCAGGTCGGTCTGGTCCAGTCCACTGAAAAGCTGATGGACTGACTCCCGTGCCCAAGGGGAAGTAACAGGCTCCTCAGGGGGGGGGGGTCTACACAAGAGGCCGAGATGAAGCGATCCGTGGGCGCGTGGACTTCCGGAACCTCAGCGTGTGCGAGATTGCCGTGGGTGAGTCCCGGCCTCCGCCTGATGAGAGTGCACTCCTTCCGGTGTCGGCGGTCACCGCGAGCGCGCACGATGGCAATGTGTCGGAGAACACGCTCGACGGCAATCTCACCACTCGCTGGTAGGCCGAAGGCAACGGGCTGGTGCGCGGAACCCTTCGGCTTCGGCGTGCGCACTTGTGTTGTTCTGGTGAACAGAATTATCGCTGTCAAGTAGAATTTGTGCTTGACACGGCGCCGCGCCGGTGCGATATCTGGCCTATTGAGACATCGGTCTGGGTTGCTGTGCGATCGACGGATTGATCTTCCATGCCCACTCGACGGAGCTGGCAGGTCAGTCAGGTGGAGGGGCATGTCCGGAACGGAGGGGAGAGATGAAGTGGCCTCTGTCGTCCTGGAGGGCTGCCGTGTTCGCGTCGGTACTTCTGGGCGGTCTTCCGTCGCTCCCGGAGGCACAGGTGAACACCGGCAGCATTCTCGGCACTGTCAAGGATGCGACCGGCGCCGTGTTGCCGGGAACGACGGTCACCGTCATTAACGTCGACACGAACGTCACGCGGGCCACCACGGCGGACAGTCGGGGTGACTACGCGGTCCAGTTCTTACCTGTCGGCACGTACCGTGTGGAGGCGAGCCTTGATGGGTTCCAGCGCTACATCCAGACGGGTGTGATCGTCGAGGTGAACCGCAGTGCGCGGGTCGATCCGACGCTCACCGTCGGCACGGCGGTCGAGAGCGTCGAGGTCGTCGGCGATGCGCCGCTGGTCGACACGCGCCACGTGGCGCTTGGACGCACGGTGACGCAGACGGAGATCCTGAATCTTCCACTCGTCGACCGTGACGTGTATGCGCTGCTCGACCTCACCGCCGGTGTCGACGACTCGACCTCGAATAACCTGTTCGGGATTCCCGGTCAGGAGACGCTCGTCAACGGATCCGCCAACGCGGGGACGGGTGCGGTGAACTACAACCTGGACGGCGGCGCGAACACGAGTGGCCTGCGCCAGACCGGCAACATCGCCCCGAACCCGGACGCGGTGCGCGAGTTCCGCGTGCAGACCAACAACTACTCGGCCGAACACGGCCGGTTCGGCGGTGGCACTGTCGACGTCATCACGAAGTCGGGCACGAACGCCCTGCACGGGTCACTCTTTGAGTTCTTCCGCGATCAGGAGCTCAACGCCAATCGGTGGGCGATCGAAGAGAGCAACCTCCGGAAGGACCTCTTCGAGCGGAACAACTTCGGGGGAAGCCTCGGCGGGCCGGTCGTTCGGAATCGCACGTTCTTCTTTGCCAGCTACAACGGCATTCGACAGACCACCGGTGAGTTCGAGAACGGCGCGCGCGTCCCAACCGCGCTGGAACGGCAAGGGGATTTCTCCCAGAGCCTCGACGACGGTGCGCTCGTGGTGATCCGGGATCCGCTAACGGGCGAGCCGTTCTCGGGAAACCGGATCCCCGCCGACCGCTTCGACCCGGTGGCCGTGCAGATCGTGAATGACTGGGTCCCGTTGCCCAACCTGCCAGGGAACTTTTATGAGGTGGAGGTCCCAGAGCGGCTGCGGCGCAACGAGCTCAGCCTCAAGCTCGATCACGTGCTCTCGGCGGCGCACCACCTCAACGGGAGCTATTTCCTCGCTAGGGGCCGTGACGTGGATGCGCTGAGAGGCGATCTCGCCTGGAATGAGCGGCTCTTCGAATGGGACCAGCACAACGTCAACCTTTCGCACACCTGGACCATGAACGAGTCGATGGTCAACGAGGCGCATTTCACGTTCGTCCATAACGTGGGCGGCCGGCTGAATACACCTGAGATCTCGATCGCCGATTACGGATCGAGTTTCGTGATGCAAGGAGCTCCCGCCCTTCCAGTCATCGACATCTCAGGCTACTTCGAGCTCGACACGCCGATCGCCGGGCCGAGGGCGGGTGGCAACACCTATCAGGTCCGTGATGTGCTCAGTCTGGACAAAGGGCGTCATGCAATTCGGCTGGGGGGAGAGTTTTCTCACGAGTCGCTCGCGCACTTTACCACGCTCGACAACTACGGCGAATTCGACTTCGACGGCGACCAGACCGGAGATGCCTTCGCCGACTTTCTGCTCGGTCTGCCCCGCCGGATCGACCAAGACGCCCCGGTCGACAAATTCGACAACAGCACGTATTTCGCGCTGTTCTTCCAGGACGACTACCGGATCCATCCCCGGCTCACGCTCAACCTCGGGTTGCGCTACGACGTGCAGCTCGCGCTCACAGACCCGCAGAACCGCAAGTTGACCTTCGTACCCGGCTTCCAGTCGACGGTGGTCCCGAACGCGTTCGAAGGGATGGTGTTTCCGGGCGATCGGGGACCGGACGGTGAAATCCCGAGGTCGATCGCGAAGACGGCCTGGAACAACGTGGGGCCGCGCCTGGGCCTTGCCTGGGACGTATTCGGGAACGGCCGAACGGCCGTGCGAGGCGCGTTCGGAGTCTTTTACGGCACCATAGGCGGCAACATGTGGAACGTCACGGCCGATGGCCAGCCCTTCGCGATCCGGCAGAATTGGTTTTCCGGCACGCTGTCGAATCCGTATCAGGATCTGCCGGAGGTCCCGTTCCCGTACGTCTTTGACGCGGCCAACCCGCGGTTTGTGCTGCCTGCGAGCATCAATGGTATCGCCCTCGACTACGATCTCCCGTACAATTACCAGATGAACGTCGCGCTGCAGCGGCAGATCACCGACGACCTGAGCGCGACCGTCGCCTACGTCGGGACGCGCGGTCGTAATCTCCCGGTCAGGCCGGATCTGAACTACCCACTGCCTGGTGAGGGGGACGTCGAGGATCGACGCCCGATTCTCCCCGGCCAGCTCGGGAGCATCGGCATCCTCGACAGCTTCGCCACCAACCAGTACGACGGCTTGCAGGTGACCGTGGACAAGCGGTTCAGTTCCGGCTTCCAAGCAAACCTCGGCTACACGTTCGGCAAGAGCCTCGAGGATCTCGAGTTGCAGGACGACAACCTGGGCCAGGTTCAGAACTGGTCCAACATCGCTGCGGAGCGCGGGCGCACCGACTTCGACCGCCGGCACCAGTTCAGGCTGTCGGTGGTCTGGACGCCCGATTACGTCGACGAATCGCACCGCCTGGCGAGTGCCCTCCTCAACGGGTGGACGATCGCCCCCATCGTTCGGCTGTTGAGCGGCCGGCCGCTGACCATCACCGCCAGCGGCGACCCGAACCGGGACGGCCAGGGACAAGACCGCGCTAATCTGCTGCCGGGTATCGACCCGCGGCTCGACCCGAACCGATCACGGAGCGAGGTCATCGAGCAGTGGTTCAACACGGAGGCCTTCGTCGAGCCGCCGACCGGTACGGACGGCACCTCGCCGCGGAACTTCATCGATGGCCCTGGCACACGCAGCGTGGACATCGGGGTGTATCGCACGTTCGGGCTGGGCGGAGGCCGCGACCTGCAGGTGCGCGTCGAGGCCACCAACGCCTTCAACATGGTCAACCTGAGCCACCCGAGCACGAACGTCAGGTCGAGCTCGTTCGGGGAGATCCGTTCGGCGAATCCGATGCGCCGCATTCAGCTTGGCGTACGGTTCTCGTTTTGAGACGAGGAGGCCACGGCCCTGTTCACGCGCCCCTCGTACCGATCACCGTTCGTTGTGCCGAAGCTCGCGCCCGTCAGCAACACGAGCGCGTAGGCAGCGGCACTGCGGTCGAGGAGGATGCCAGTGCATCGCCGCACATTTTTGTCCACGGTTCCAGCGCTCACGGCCGGACTGGCAGCGGCCGTCAGGCGCCAGAGTTACGCGACAGAGAGCCCCAACGAGACCGTCAACGTCGCTGTCGTGGGAATGCGAGGCGGTAACGAGGGCAAGCCGGTCTGGACGTCGCGGGGGCGCGGGCAGAATCACTACGAGAGCCTATCGGCGCTGCCCACTGGCACGCGCTGATGACGATCTGGGCCTGTCAGGCCGGCAAGGATGTCTACGTCGAGAAGCCGGTCAGCCACAACGTCTGGGAAGGGCGCAAGATGGTGGAAGCCGCCCGGACCTATGAACGAGTCGTGGCCGCCGGGACGCAGCGCCGCAGTCAGCTCCTGACGAAACAGGCCGTCGAGTTTATCAAGGGGGGCGGGCTGGGCAAGCTTCATACAGGAAGATGCGCGGTCTTCCGCGCGCGCGATCCCATCGGCACGACGAGCGACGACGCTCCGCCCCAGGGTGTGCACTACGACCTCTGGCTGGGCCCGGCGCCCGCCCGTCCATTCAACGAGAACCGCTTTCACTACACGTGGCACTGGTTCTGGGACTACGGCACGTCGGAGCTCGGGAACAATGGCATCCACGTGCTCGACTCGCTGCGCTGGCTCATGGACCGCAGGGAGCATCCGCGTGTCGTGTTCTCCACAGGAGGCCTCTACGAGCGGGGCGAGCCAACCGATCAGGAGACGCCGAACACGCAGTACACGACGTTCCAGTATGCGGATGGCGTGGTGCTCCACTGCGACGTCCGCGGCTGGTTCACCGAGTCGTCGGATGCCGGGCTCTATGTCTATGGGACCGAAGTCGAAGACGACGCCTGAGGCCATCGCACGCGTCGTGTCAGACGAGTCGGGGTTCAAGGCGGCCGTCGCCAAGAAGCCGACCTTTTGATGGGCTCATCTTTATTCCTTCTCTTCGTCGAGCGTCGACCAGCACGCTCACACTCCTCCCCTGAGCCGCCCTGGACCACGGCATTCTCTGGCCCGCGCGGCCGCGCGCAAGGGGCCTTCGCTCGCTACGCTCGCTCCGGTGGCTGCGCCATGCCACCCCTGCACGCGGCCGCTAGCGGGCCGACGGACTGCACTTGTCCAGGGCGGCCCTTCTTCAGGTCAACGCCTTCAGACTTCCCTCGCTGCGGCTGGGCGGGGGTGGGGGTGGGAAGGAAGGCGGGACGATCGCCCCGATGCTGGTCGCCGTACGGGCGCGGCCAGGGTTCAT
>WHTT01000164.1 GCA_009377605.1 Luteitalea sp. | reverse complement strand
TGATCGTCGAGCGCCTCATTCCGGAGAACCTGGGACACACTCCGACGATCACCGCAATTCGCTCATGAACGCGGTGTAACGATTGGGGGGAGAGAGACGAAGCTCAAGTCGACGCGCTCTTGGGCACGGCCTTGCTGTCGGATTCCTGCTGGTACTGCCGGATGCTGCACCACTCCTTGTGCTCGGCAATCGGCATGCCGCACTCGACGCAAATACGGACCCGCTGAGGGCGCTCACTCTCGCGGTAGAACAGCTTCTTCCAAAAGCTCATATCGTCGGCTCCGGCGGACGGCCAGCCCGGTCCCAAACCGCGGATGGCCCTGTTGCTTCTTGTGAGACGGAGGAAACGGCCATTTGGTTCACCGCCAGCATCCCGAGAGCCCGAGATTTGACGGATTCGAGTCAAGTCTCGGGGGCTGCGAGCACGGCGCGTTCGGCGAACGCGCCCTACCGCAGACGATGGTCGGGCCGCCTCACCATCCTACTCTGCTCGCAGTGCCGTCACAGGATCGACCTTGGTGGCCTGACGCGCAGGCAGATAGGTCGCCGCGATTCCAGCGGCCGCCAGAATCAGGACGGCCGACACCATCGTCACGACGTCGGCACCGCTGATGCCGAACAGGAACCGGTCGAGCAGACGGCCCGTCACCATTGAGGCGGCGGACCCCAAGACCGCTCCGGCGGCCACCAGGCCAAGCCCGCGTTGCACGATCAGGCGCACGAGGTCGGCGCTCCGTGCGCCGACGGCCATGCGAATGCCGATCTCTCGCGTGCGCGCTGCCACGCTGTGGACGAGTAAGCCGGCGAGGCCGACCATCGCCATCAGGAGCGCGACGAGGCTGAATCCGCCGAGCACCGAGCTCGCCAGGCGCTGGGGGAAGAGCGACACGGCTGTTGCTTCGCGCAACGTGGTTGGATTGATGACCGGCAGCGAGGGATCCAGTTGACGGATCTCTCCCCGGACCGCCGGAAGGACAGCCAGCGGATCGCCGGTGGTGCGCAGGTGCAGCACCATGTCGCCTCGGTAGTCCTGGAGATACGGGACGAAGACTTGCAAGCGCTGTTCTTCGCTCAGACTCCGTACTGCGCTGTCACGCACCACACCGATGACCTTCGCAAAGCTATCACCGCCCGAATAGGACAAACGCTTTCCGATAGGATTGTCACCGCGCCAGAATCGCCGAGCGAACGCTTGGTTGACGACGGCGACGAGAGGGCTGCCGTCTCGATCGGCAGGCGTGAACCCACGACCCAGGGCGAGCGGCATGCGTATCGTTTCGAAATAGCGCGGTCCGACACGGTTGATATCGAACTCCATGTCTTCACCGCGCCGCGGCGTGTAGCCTGCGATCTGAATCCACGTCCGCTGACCGCCGAGCGTCAGTGGAACTTTCTGCGCGAGGCTCGCGCCGCGAACGTTCGGCAACGCCTGCGCACGATTGAGCAGCTCGCTGAAGAACAGGTGGCCGCGCTCCTCCGTGTAACCCTGGAGGTCGAGGTTGAAGCTCGCGAGCAGCACATTGTCGCGTTGAAACCCCACGTCGGTGGCGCTGGCCTGCTGCAGGCTTCGAACGAACAGGCCTGCACTGCTGATAAGCAGCAGCGAGACCGCGACTTCCGCGACGACGAGCAGGTCGCGCAGTGCAAGGCGTCCGCGCGCCACGCGGGCGCCGGTGTCCTGATCGCGCAGCGCGGTCAAGAGATTGAGTCGGCCCGCTTGCCGGGCGGGAAGTAACCCAAAGAGGAGCGCCGCACCCACGGACACGACGACGGCGAAGAGGAAGACGCGCGCGTCCGGCTGCGCATCGATCGCGATCGGCATCGCGGCGGTCGGACGCAAGGCCACCAGCAGGTCGGCCAACCACACGGCCAGGAGCAGCCCCAGCGCACCACCGGCCGCCGACAACACAACAGCCTCCGTCAACAACTGCCGCACCAAGCGCCATCGACTGGCGCCGAGCGACAGCTTCACGGCGACTTCCCGCCGCCGCCTGACGGCGCGGGCGAGAAACAGGTGCGCCACGTTGGCACAGGCCACGAGGAGCACCAAGGCAACAACCACCATGAGCATGCCCGCGAACCCAATGGCTGCTGTTTGCATGTCGGGTGGAACGCGCGCCGCTGCTTCGTTCAGCACGGTCACCTGGCGCGGACGTTCGCGGACGTCCGTCCAGGCATCGGGGTACGCGCGATGGAGCTGCTGGGCCAGACCTCCGAGCTCGGTGCGCGCAGCTTGCAGCGTGGCACTAGGCTCGAGCCGTCCGATCATGCCAAGCCAGCGTGAGCCGCGCGCCTGGAGCCGGTCTCGTCGATCTTCGAGGCGTGTCGACGCGGTAAGCGACACCCACATCTGGCTTGGCGCCGCCAGCCGCTGCCATGCACCGGTGAAACCGCGCGGTGCGACACCCACGATGGTGATTGGTTGCCCGTTGACGTGAATCGTGCGGCCGACGACCGCCCGGTCTCCGTCGAACGACCGTTGCCACAGCGCATAGGAGATCATGGCGACCAGCGGGCGCCCGGGCATGTCATCGTCGGGCACCAGCGCGCGCCCGAGCGCAGGTCGCATACCAAGCATCGAGAAGTAGTTGCCACTGACTGCCTGCCCCGGAATGATCTCGGCGACGTCGGCTCTGGAGAGTTGCAAGCTCCCAGAAGCGAAGGCTGCTAATCCGGACAGGGTCGCGGCACGATCACGGAAATCGACGTAATCCGGATAGGAGGATCCGCCATAGAGCGGTCCGCTGAAATCGCTCGTGTAGATGCGAACGAGCCGCGCGGGATCATCCACGTGTGGCATCGGTCGTAGCAAGATCGCATTGACCACACTGAAGACAGCAGTATTCGCCCCGATGCCGAGGGCGAGCGTCACCACGGCGGCGATGGCAAATCCCGGCGCCTTCCCAAGCGATCTGAACGCGAGCCGGACATCGTTCAACATGATCGGCACTCCCTTCGGGAACGTTCCGCGACTCAATACCTGAGCGCCTGCATCGGATCGATCCGCGACGCGCGGTGTGCCGGCACCAATCCTGCGCCCAGCGCCACAATGGTCAGTGCCACGGTGGCGACCATGAGCACGATCGGGTCGCGACCTTCGAGCTCGAACAGCAGCGCTTCCGCCGCGCGACCCAGCGCCACCGAGCTCGCGAGGCCGATGAGGCCGCCGACGACGATCATCAACCCCACTTGACGCAGCACCATCCCACGTACGCGACTGGGCGCCGCGCCGAGCGCCATGCGTAGGCCGAGCTCCCGCGTCCGTTGTGCCACCGTGTAGGCGAGCACGCCGTACAGCCCGATAGCGGCCAGCATCGTCGCCAGCACGGCGAACGCTGCCGAGAGCACACTGATGAACCAATCGACGTAGACGTTGTTACGTACCTGGTCGGTCATCGTTCGCGCGCTCTCGACTGGCAGGTGTGGATCGAGCTGCGCGACCGTTCGCGGAATGGCTGACAGCAACTGCTCCGGGTCCACGGCCGTACGGAGATAGAAGGTGATGGCGCCCAGCTCCTCGTCTTGGCGATACGGCAAGAAGAACTGGGGCGGCACCTCACCTTTCACCTCGCTATACTTCGCGTCCTGCACGAGACCGACGATTTCGATGTCGAGCGGGTAGCCGGCGCCCGTGGCCATGCGCGTTCCCACCGCCTCGGTTCCAAGATTGAAGTTGCGCGCGAACGCTTGGTTGACGATGGCGACCTTCGACGTGTCGTGGGCGTCGGCACGTGTGAACTCGCGTCCGGCGATGAGGGGAATGCGAAGCGTCCGAAAGAACGCTGGTCCAATCTTGTTCCGCATGGAGGAGTCCGTATCGACATCCGGACTTGCCTGGAAGCCCTCGACCGAGACGTTGCTTCCTGAGTTCGAATACGAGAGCAATTGGACCGTGGAGGCTGTGACGCCCGTCACCCCCGGCAGCGCGGCCAGCTCCTCTTCAAGCCGCTCGAACAAGATGCGCGACCGTTCCGGTGAATAACCGTTGAGCTCAGGCGAGATGCCAAAGGTCGCGAGCTGGTCGATGTCCTGGCCGAGGTCGACGCGGCTGACATTGAAGAGGCTCTTCGTGAAGAGCCCGGCCAGCACGAGAAGCGTCATGGAGAGGGCGATCTGTGCCGTGACGAGTGACGTTCGGAAGCGTGCGGCGCCGCGTGAGCCGGACGGTTGGCCCGCCTGACCCTTGAGGGTCGAGAGGAGATCGATTCGCGTGCTGTGAAGCGCAGGGAACAGACCAAACAGCAGCCCTGTGCCTAGCGTCAGCGCTGCGGCGAACAGGAGCGTCCGCGCGTCGAGCTGGACGGGTACGGTCGCGGCTTCGCCGGCCGGAAGCAGCGCCTGAATCAGATGCAACGTCCAGGGCGCCACGAGGAGCCCCGCGAGGCCGCCGAACGCGGCGAGCAGGCACGATTCAGCGAGAAGCTGCATGATGAGGTGCCGGCGGCTCGCGCCGATCGACAACCGCACAGCCATCTCGTCGGCGCGCGCCACCGTACGCGCTAAGAGGAGGTTTGCGATGTTCGCACACGCGATGAGGAGGACGAGGCCACTGACGCCGAGCAACAGCACCAGCGGCGCTCGAGCTGTGCGGGGCCAGTCACTCTGGCCACGACTGCCTGGTGAAAGGTCGACCTCCTTCACCTTGAAGCGCGCCAGCATCTGATCGCTCATGCCCGACTGCAGCGGCGCCTCGACGTCGCTGACGAGGGTCCGATAGGGCACATTGATGCCCGTGCGTGCTTGTTCGATGGACACCCCTGACCTGAGGCGCGCAAACAGATACAGCCAGTAATCGTTGCGGTTCTCGGGATCACGGGACCCACCAGCCTGCATCAGCCAGCGCGTCGTGATGGGGACGAACACGTCCGCGCGCGATCCGAGCGTCGTCCCGTCGAATCCGCGCGGCGCGACGCCCACAATCGTCATCGTGTGGCCATTCACGATCAGGGTACCGTTGAGGACGTTCGGGTTCTGACCCAAGCGTGATTGCCAGTAGGCATGGCTCAGCACGACGACCCGCGGCTCGCCTACGACGCGGTCGTCCCCCGATCCGAGCAGCCGGCCGAGCGCAGGCTGCAGGCCAAGGACCGGGAAATAGCTGCCCGAGACCAGCAGGGCCCCGCCGCTCGACGTGCGGCCACGGTAGGCGAGGTTCGCGCCGATCGCGTAGTGTGCGGCAATCCCTGTGAACCCAGTCTGGGCGCGCTGGAGGTCACGGAACATTGGATAGCTGAAAACGTTGTCGCAGCCGCCTGCGTCGCCGCATGACTTGTAGCCGGTCTTCGGACCTGGCGCAGCGAGGTTGACCAGGCGGTCTGGCTCCGCCACCGGCAGCGGTCGGAGGAGCAACCGATCGAAGAGCGAGAAGATGGCAGCATTGGCCCCGATGCCAAGCGCCAGCGACACGATTGCGACCGTCGTGACGAACGGGTACCTGAAGAGGGCGCGAAATGCGAGCTTGAGATTGACCATGGGCAGGTGCGTCTCCGCAATCGAAGCGAATTTCGTGCCACCAAGCAGCGTCCAGGATGGCCTGTTTCTGGCGAAGCCTTCATACGTCCTGCCGTCGGCGCTCCCTGAGCCGACCGCGAACAGGTGTCCGCCGCCGGCACGCCTCGTCCCATGACCGAACAGGGCGGACGCGGCCGTAATTACGAAACACTGTACTTACTAAGACGTCGATGTATCTATGTCGCCGCCGTGGGCTCCTCCCATTTCCCGGAGTGCTCTTCTCATGGGCTGATGATTTTTCTCGCATCGACGTCAGTTTTAACTTGACAGGCCTGTTTCAACGGAGCGACTCGTGCGCGGGCACTCGCGCCAGGATGCCTCCTGGAGCCCCACACGGCCCATCTGGCACCCCTTCGCCGTCCTGGGAAGGGCGCGGAGACCGTCGACCCGATTTCGTGGCACCTAGAGCCGTACAAGAGATTGAAAATACGGGGGTTATCATGGTCCATGTCTTCTCCAGAACCGGTACCGACCCCCAACACACCGCTCTCTGCGATGCGAGCTGATCGCCCGTCCCCCGTGTCCGACGAGGAGATCGAACGGCTGGGCGATGCGATCGCCGAGCTGTCCGCGCGCATCCAGGCGGCCACCTATGAGCTGTTGGTCCTGATCCGCCAGTTCGATGAACGCGCGGGTTGGAACAGCGGCTTCCTGTCCTGCGCACATTGGCTCAGTTGGCGGACGGGTCTCGAACCTGGCGCCGCCCGTGAGAAGGTGCGCGTGGCGCACGCGCTGGCGCGGCTGCCTCAGATCAGCGCCGCCATGCAGCGGGGCGAGATCTCCTATTCGAAAGTCCGCGCGCTCACCAGGATCGCAACGCCGGACAATGAGACGCGGCTCCTGGGTGTAGCGCGGGGCGGCACGGCCGCACACGTCGAGCGGTTGGTCCGCGCCTGGCGCCGCGTCGACCGGCTGGAAGAAGCCCGAGAGACCGCGCGGCGACACGAGCGCCGGCGTCTCGAGACCTGGGTGGATGAGGACGGGATGCTGGTGATCCGCGGCCGGCTCACGCCGGAGCTCGGGGCGGTGGTGCAACGGGCGCTCGA
>WHTT01000163.1 GCA_009377605.1 Luteitalea sp. | reverse complement strand
CTCGTCGACTCCGGCAAGTCGGTCATCGTCATCGAGCACCACCAGGCGGTCATGGCGCACGCCGACTGGATCATCGACCTGGGCCCCGGCGCCGGCCACGACGGCGGCCGGATCGTCTTCGAGGGCACAGCCGCCGACCTCGTCGCCGCCCGCTCCAGCCTCACCGGCGAGCACCTCGCGGCCTACGTCGGCACCTGACCGAGGCCCTCGCGGACACCGTGAGACGAGTGCTCTCATCTGTTTCGACTCGTCCGGGTTGTCGAGAAGCGATCGAATGTCCGACGCAATACGGGCCGGATCTGTTCCGTCAGCGACAGGTAGACAATCTCCCGGACGACCGTCCTCGAGGTCGTGGCCGGCGAAGGGTCATCGCGCCCGCGGCTGAATCGCCTCCTGCTGCGCCGCGATGACAAGGGCAGGCTGAGCGCGAAAAGATCGCCTTCACCGTTCCTTCCGAGTTGTTCGCGCTGCACGCGCTGCAAGGCCACAGCGCGTCGACCTGTCGCGGCGTCACTTTGGGACAATGTCGTACTCGAGTCCAACCGTGCCGGTCTTCTCGTAGACCCGGTGCTTCTTCAGCTTGAGCCTGGCGCGTTCGGCCGGCGATGGCAGCAGCGGAATCCCCCCACCGAGCAGAACGGGAATCACCGCGAAGTTCACCTCGTCTACCAGGCCGGCAATCAAGAGACTTCGGAAGAGTTCGCCGCCACCAAACAGCGCGATGTCCTGGCCGGGCTTCTTCCGGAGATCGGCAACGACCCTTTCCGCATCGTCGCTGAGGGTCGCCTGCGGACAATCGCTTGGTCGGAGCGTCCGCGAGAAGACGATGTGCTGGATCCCCGGCGTGGGCGGCGCGGCGTCCCCCGCCCGCTGCATCACTTCGAACGTCTTGCGGCCGATGAAACCTTGCCTACCTGCAGGGTGACCTCGCCGACGACGTGCTCCGGGGGCATCTCGTCGAGAACGCACGTGCGACCCGCCGCGAGATCGAGGCGCTGCTCGAGGCGGCCAGCGCGGCCGGCGAGCTGCTACGTGACGCTGACGTGCGCTCCCTCGCGCGTACCGTGGAAACCGTCATCGGTGGATCGCTGATGTCGTGGGCAACGTATCGCGAAGGAAAGGCCGTCGACTGGATCAGCCGGGATCTGGAAGCCGTGCTGGCGCCCTGGCTGAAACGCCCTCACATCAGAGGCGCGACCGCATCAGGTCGGAAGCCCGCTACAGAGAAGCGACGTCCACGTGTTGGCCGCGGCTAAACACCAACCGCCCGCGTGCGCCTGCACGTGGATGCGAAGAGCGCCACGATGTCTCCTCGACCCTGTCGAGCCCCAGCGCACTATCAGTCCAGCGTGGGTGCGACGAAGAGTCCTTGAGACGCGGCCGCATCGCGCAAACGTGGATCGAACGACACCACCGTGGCTGCTTCGGCGTCGAGCGCCGTTGCGAGGTGGAGCGCATCGAGTGCTCGGAGAGGAATCGTGAGGGACAGCATCAACCGTTCGGCGCGACGATGAATCGGCGGCGTCAGCTCCGCGCGGTGCAATGATTCGTGCAACTTCGACGCTTCCCGATACAGGCGCTGCGCCTCTTCTCGTGTCAGAAGCTGTTCGCGGGTGCGACGCGCGACTGCAGAGGCCGTCTCTGTTAATGCCAGGTCCGAAACGATCACGTCGGTCAGACCGTCAAGGCTCCGGTTGAGCTCGTCGCTTTCCGCTTCCGGGACGAACAATTTGACCAGCGCACTCGCGTCTAGGTAGATCGGCTCCGCCCATCGCTCGGTATCAGCACTCACAGGCGGTCTTCCCGTCCTTCGAGAACTGCCTGGGACAAGGCGGGATCAGCCCCGCGGAACGCCTGCCGCACGCGGGTCAGATCGGGGAACGGACGACGTCGCTCAACAGGCGCCAATCGAGCGACCGGCCGACCGCGGTCAGTAATCAACACTTCCCGCCCCTTCTTCACGTCGTCGAGGAGATCGGTGAGGCGCTGACGCGCTTCGCGGATACCAGCTGTACGCATGCCCGCATTGTGTCACATGTAGCACTTATGGTCAAGCGGTGAACAGGACCTAGACCCGTCAGCCCGTGGAACAATGGCGCCGCATCGGGCGCGAATCAGAACATGGTAGCGTCCAGATTGTTGGGTCGACCGGTAGGCAGTTTCTGACAGCCGCTGACGAAAGGATCTCACGAATGGACCGTCAGGAGCTCCTCACCGGGGATCAGGCAGCGTTTGCTGAAAGCACATGGCTTCCATGCAGTAGCCGCGCTCTTCGCGCTCGAGGGCCGGACACTATGCTGCACCGCAATAGGGGGTGAAAATGTCGGATGTACCAGACCAACATCTGCTCGAGGCCCTGCTGGATTCCTGGGACCGGAACAACGCCATCCTGCTCAACCTGCTGCGCGCCCTACCAGAGGGCGGGCTGGAAGCCAAGGCGATCGAGAGCAGTCCATCCGTCGCCGAGCTATTCACGCACATCCACTATGTGCGGCTCGTGTTTGTCTTCGAGGATGCTCCCGAGTTCGCCAGGAACGTGCCAGAGGAAGAGTGGGTGGTCGAGAGTGACCGCGATCGCATCGCGCAGTTGCTGAACGACAGCGCCGTGGCGGTGCGGGACGCGGTGAGGGGGAGGGTGCTGGCAGGTCGGGACATGGACCTTCACTACGACCACCCGATCCTCCTGCTCCAGCACATGCTGTGGCACGAAGGCTACCATCACGGGCAGATCAAGCTGGCACTCAAGGTGGCGGGCCACCCGCTCAGTGATGAGGAAGCCGGGCGGGTCACGTGGGACGTCTGGATGCACAAGAGTGGTCACCGGCACCTCGATCAGTGAGGAAGAGACCGGTTGTGCACCTGCCGACGAAGACCAGCTCGTCGAGCACGGGGCCGAGCAGCTGCACGACACGTGCTTGATGTCGTCGCCAATCGATCTGAGGCCTATCGTGTCTACCTGCGCTGCACCCACGCCCGGCGACGGTTCCGGCGGCCTCTCCGGTGACCGGCTCTGTCAAGGGCAGGATGTGGGATGCCGATATCAATTCGGATTCAACGATCGAGTCAGGGTTGATAGTGAAAGGCAAGGTGAACCGTCAGCGTGGGATTCGGAAATTCGGCCGGCAGTGGATTCACGGTGTTCGTCATCAGCAGCGCCTGCCGGGACCTCTCGTCAAGATTCTGAAGACCGCTCGGCTTTTCGAGCACGACATCGACAATGCGTCCGTCGCGCTCAATCGTGAACTTCACCACGTTGCTTCCGTTCACGTCCGACTGTCCGACCCAGTTGCCGCGGATGCGTTCGGTCATCTGGGTCAGGTAGGCGGGGCAGCAGAAGTTCGCGGCGTCGATCTGCAAACCGGCGGGTGCGACCCTGAGCGCTGGACTGCTGGGGCGAATCGGCGCGGATTGGGCAGGGAGCTGGCGTGCGTTGACCACACCCACCGCGACGGGAACGGCGACCGCGAGAACAATCGCCAAGCCGAGGACGAGCTTCTTCCAGACGTTGACGGTCTCTCCGGCACGGTTCCTCATGATCGCCTCGATTCTCTTCTTGAGATTGGAGCTGGTGACGCCCGCGACACAGGCGAGGCGCGACTCGACATAGAACTGACAGGTTTTGAGAATGCCTTCCGCGTACACGCCAGGGCTGCAGCCTGACCGAAGAACCTCTTCGTCACACGCCCGCTCACGCTCGTCCACCAATCGGGCTCCTATCCACCATACCAATGGGTGAAACCAGAAGACGGCCTCGGTGATCATGTGGATCCCTGCGGTGAGATTGTCACGGCGTCGGACGTGACACACCTCGTGCGCGACCACCGCCTCCAATTGTTGTGGCGTGAGATGTTTCTCGATGCCTGCAGGGACCAGGAGGATGGGGCGCAACCAGCCGACCACGCCGGGTTCCAGCAGGCCCGGAGCGGAGCGAACCCGAACGCCCGCCGGAACCTCCGCACCGCGAATCTGCAGCGGGATGCTTGCCCTCACGGCAGCCCTGATGCGTCGCCACGTCAGCAGCCGTATCAACGCAGTCGATCCAAACCCGCAAGCCCACGCACCGAGGATGATGAGGCCCAACCAATTGAGAACGTCTGGCGTCGAAAGCGCTGACGACGCAGGCGGCCACGTGTCGGGAAACGGCTGGCTGATCTGCACGAGTGTGAGCGCGATTTCCTCCTGCGCGACCCATAGCGCGGCTTGCGCCCACCGCAAGCGGCTGCTGAGCTCGATGAGCAGCGTTAACGGAACGAAGAACTTGACTGAGGCGCTGACCCAGAGCCAATAGCGTATGTGGGCTGGAGCGTGGCGGACTGTGAGGGTCAGGAGCCCCGCCACGACCGCGAAGAGCGTCGATTGCCACAGATGATTGAGCCCTTCGCCGATCATTTCCGCGTTCTCTCCGCCTTGTGTGGCTGATCACGTCTCTTGATCGTCTTCTCCAACTCGCGAACGTCGTCCAGGGTCAGCTTCCCCGCCTCCGCGAGTTGCGCCATCATCGGCTGGGCGCGCCCCCCGAAGGAACCCAAGATCTCCTGGTGAGTGTCGGCTGGGTCATCGGTGCTTCTACTATCCAGCCGATAGATCTACTACAATATAGTAGACACGGTCAAGAGTGCCCCAAATCTATTTTGCACGTCATCGCTTGTGCGCGCGAAGGGGTCCAGAGGTTCCTGGCGCGTTATGGGGCCGCGCGCGGCGGTCGCGGGAGAAAGGGATGAGGCGCTCAAAACGGCCGCAATGAGCCGATTCACTGGCCTCGGGGCACGAATCGTTCACCAAGCCAGTCCCGCCACTTCTGCTCGCTGGCCGTCGCACGGGCGTCGGCGTCGTCGCCGTAGAAGAAGATGGTCATGCTGGCGTTGACGTGCGGACCGGCGCCATACGTGCCGACCAGCGCGATGCCAGGGGCCGGAGCGTCCAGACGCATCATGATGTAGCGCTGCTGCGGATCCTGGTGGATGCGTTCGATCACACCGGACAACCCTTCGGGTTGCAGTGGTGTCGCTCGCGGCTCGCCCGCATCCGCACCGGCGAGGTGGAGCTGCTGCGTGAGGCGCTTCCAGACCGCGAGATGATCGTCTTCGACACTGACCATGGCCATGAACGACGCCGCCCGTCGTCCCGCGAAGTGCGCCAGGTAGAGGCGCAAGACCTCGAAGAAGGCCGGCCACCCCTTCTCGAAGCCTTCGATCTGGTCGTCCCAGTCGTCGGATGACGAGAACAGGGAGTGGACCATGCGCACGACACACCGATCGCCGGAGCGGGCGGTGATCGTGATCTCTGTCGCCACCGGAGGCGCCCCTTCGCTCCAGTCGCGTTCAATATAGCCGAACCGGTGCGGCGGCTCCCACGCGGTCACCTCTCCCACCTGCGTTCCATTGGGACCGAAGTCGAACTGGATCTCGCCGCCGACGCGTTCGTCGACGGTGGCCTTGGTGAACCAGGCCGCGTTGCCCGGTCCTGTCGCCATGGCCTGCCAGACCTGTTCGGGCGTGCCCGGGGTGATGAACTCCATCTCGACCCAGCGTTTGCCGGTGCCGTCCTTCTTGATTGGCATAGTGATGTCCTCTCAGGGCCTGCTTTTAGCCGGCGCAGGGTATGACGCGACGACGAGTCGATGCGGACGTCCGCGCGGCGCCCGTTCGTCGTGATAGCGTGCGGCCAAGGCCGCGATCGCGTTCGTAAGGTCGCTGGTGAAGGCCGCGCGGTCCGCGGGCGATTTGAAGCGGATGACCGTGTCGATCGAGAGCGTCGCCAGACGCTTGTCGCTCGTGTGCGCGCGGCGCCACAGTTCGCCGACTTCGCGCACGATCCGCGCGGCCAACGCGATGAGGTAGGAGGCGGACAGTCGGTCGTTGTTGCGTGCCGGATCCGCTCCGATGGGGCCGAGTGCCGCGGGTGACACGACGTACGACGCCGCCGTCGCAATCATCAGGCGCTCGGTGAGCCCGCCCCAGTGACGCTCCCCCGCCGGCTCGACCAGCTTCAGATCCTCCAGCGCGCGCAGGTGGTAGTTGACCTTCTGCCGCGCGAGCCCCACGCGTGCCGCGAGTGCGGCAGCGGACGCCGGCTCCGAGAGTTCGGCCAGCAGCCGGGCCTTAATGGGGTCCAGCGCGGCGACGGCAGAGGCGGGATCGTCGATGACGGCGACATCCAGCATGGCAGTCACGATAGTATTGACAATATTTCTTGTCAATACAGCGGTGATCGATCGGCAGTGGAAATTAAAGCTGTCCAAGCCCGCCCGCCCGAGACATCGGGACGAAGCGCCGCCAAGGTTCGCAGGCGGCCCAGAAACGTTCTTCGCGACCCGGTTTGGGCAGCTTAGGGACAAATTCGGGACGTCCTGGATGATCCTCGCGTCGAAGCCACAGAATGGCGTGAGCTGATGACGTGGCTTCTTCGAAGACGCACCCGCACATCGAGCGACCGTCAGAGCGCGTCTCAGCGCACGGCGAAGCGCTGCTCGTGCAGGAGGTCGCCGTCCGCGCTCCTGACTTCCACGCGCCAGTTCCCCTCACGGTCTAGGGTCTGCCGGCTGTAAGTGCGATAGCCCTG
>WHTT01000162.1 GCA_009377605.1 Luteitalea sp. | reverse complement strand
ATCTTGGACGTCACGAAGTCCGGGGTGACCTGATCCACGGTCAGTCCTTGTCCGTTGACGCCCCAATTCTCCGAATCGAAGAAGAGGAGGCCGCCAGCCTTGTGGTACGTCGTCGGTTTCCGGAATCGGACACCACCTCCCTCGATGGTGAAGTCGTAGGCGAACTGCTCGAGGCGCCCGCTGTCTGGATCGAACCAGAACATGAAGGTCCTGTGCCCGTCCGGCGCCACACCGCCTGGGAATTGCGCCTTCACCTTGTGGAGCTGTCGGCCGTTCCAGGTTTCGAGACCGAGGTCCTCATTGGTCGGACCTTGAAACGCGGCCGAGCCATTGAGCCCATAGGGAAGGAATGGGAGGAACACACGCGACATGACGAAGGTTCGCGCCTCGTCCGCCGCGTGCCCGTCGAGCGTCTGCCATCCATTGCTGCTCGATCGAGCGAGCTCGCGGTCCGTGTAACGCGTCTTCTCGCCTTCGGCCGAGACGATGTACTCGAAGCGCTCTCCGTCGAGCGTGGCCTCGACGTCGAAGCCACCCGACCCGGACGATATCGTGAAGGAGACCTGCGCCTGCTCGTACGTCGCACCCCCATGGAACGCGATGGCTTTGTCGACGAGGGGTGGATCCGCGGCCAGCGGCCAGACACCGAGCACGATGAGATTCACCGCCACCGCCGTGCACGCGATACTCGAGCGCCAGCTCATCGACTCCTCCTGAATCCCGTTCGGCTCACGTTTGGACGAAATGCTTCTGCAGCACGGTCAACAACGCCTGATAGATAGGATTGCACAGCTCGCCAACGGCCCGGTCGTCCGGTGAGTCATAGGTGGATTCCCAACGTTAGGGTACCATGTGGCCGCGTTTACGATTGGGTGGCGGACGCACGGACCGCCATCCGCGCCCGCGGCGACGACCCGGTGCCTCTCAGCGTCGAACCGAGCGGCGCGGAGTTCGCGCAGCCAGTGAAGGCGTTCGAGACAGCGAGCGGCTCCAGGCCTGAGCCGGATCCGAAGGGGCGCATCTATCGGGACCGGGGCGGGCTCATTCACCTGGAAGCCCTCACCGTGCCGACCGAGGTCGCGCCGGGAGCGACCACCCGCGCCCACGTGGTGCTGCGCCCGAACCTCGCCCGAAAAGCTCACTGGAACAATGAGGTCGATGATCTCGTGCTTTGGGTGAACCCGCCCGAGGGCTGGCAGGTCGACGCTCGATATCTCACCGTGCCGCGACCGAAGCAACCTGTGAGTCAGGAAACCCGGCGGGTCGAGTTCGAGTTGCGCTCCCCTGAGACAGTTGCCGCCGGCCGCGTCAGGATTCCGGCGTATACCCTCTACTATGTCTGTGAAGATGTGGACGGCACCTGTCTCTATCAGCGGCAGGACCTCGCGCTCGACGTGCGGGTGCGCCGCTGAGTGATCCGCGTGTTCGTCGCCACGCAGCTGGAGTCAGGCCATTACGTAACATCGATCGGGAACCCAGCCGCCCTCCATTCCGGTAACCCGTCAACGAGGCGCCGCGCGGTAAAGCCTCGGCTGCGCAGTAGCGCCACCGCCTCGTACGAGAGCACGCAGTAAGGGCCGCGGCAGTACGCGACGATCTCACGTGACGGATCCACCTCGGCGAGTGGCGCTGAGCCTTCTCGAAGCCGATCCTCGAGCTGGCGAAGCGGAACATTCACCGCGCCCGGCAGGTGACCGAGCGCGAACTCCTCGGCTGGCCGCACATCCAGGATCGTCACCAGGCCCTCGCGCGATCGCTCGAGGAGCTCTTCTCGCGACACCGGTTCCAGGCTGTCCCGGTCGGCGAAGTAGCTGCGCACGATGCGCTCGACCTCGGCGAGCTGCCGTTCAGCAATGCCCCGCACCGTCCCCAACAGCTCGAGCACCGATTCGTCCGCCAACCGATACACCACGAACTTGCCGTCGCGGTGCGAGGTGACCAGTCCGGCGCGGCGCAACTGCTGCAAGTGCTGCGACGCGTTGGCCACCGAGAGGCCCGTCCGCTCGGCCAGTAGCTCTACTCGCCGCTCGCCCTGAGCCAGCTGCTCGATCAACTCCAGACGAGCGGCGTGGCCGATGGCCCGCGCCACTCGGGCGAACAGCTCGAAGAGTGCGTGTTTGGGGCTCTTGTTCAGCACAGGCAGTTAGTCTATCATTCAATATAGTGATTGATTAACTGAATCACCGACTGAATTCGCAACCGACGTCGTCCGTCGTCTTCTCTCCGACGCGACAGAACGGTGGCCAAGAACGACGTCCGATCTCCCTTTCCACCCCCCGGCATGAATGGTGAACACCGTGATCACGCACGAAAGCCTGACCCGCCTGGCGATCTTCCTGGCCATCTTGGTCGCGATGGCCGTCTGGGAGCTGCTGGCACCGCGCCGGCCGCAGGACTTCGGGCGCCGCCTGCGCTGGCCTGCCAACCTCGGCATTGCCGTCATCGACACGCTCTCGCAGCGGGTCGTGTTGCCCTCGGCTCTGGTCGGGTTCGCGCTCCTCATCGAGTCGCGCGGCTGGGGGCTCTTCGGTGTGCTCGGGTGGCCAGCCTTGATGACGATTCTCGCATCGATCATCGCGCTCGACCTCCTGATCTACCTGCAGCACGTGCTCTTCCATGCCGTGCCCGTGCTGTGGCGCCTGCATCGGATGCATCACAGCGATCTGGAGTGCGACGTGACGACCGGCGTGCGATTCCATCCGGTGGAGCATCTGCTCTCGATGGGATTCAAGGTGGCAGCGATCGCCGCACTCGGGGCCCCGCCCGTGGCCGTTCTGGCGTTCGAGGTGCTGCTCAACGCAACCTCGATGTTCAATCACGCGAACATCCGCATGCCCCGTGCGATCGATCATGTGCTGCGCTGGATCGTGGTCACCCCCGACATGCATCGTGTACATCACTCCGTCCGCCCCGAAGAGACGAACAGTAACTTCGGGTTCAACCTGCCCTGGTGGGACCGGTTGCTGGGCACGTACCGGCCGGGGCCAGCGGCCGGGCATGACGGCATGACGCTTGGCGTCGAGCAATTCCGGTCGCCGCGGGATCTGCGACTGCGACGACTCCTGATTCAGCCGTTTCTCGATCCATCATCCGACTATTCCATTCATCGTCAGACTGAGAATTCTCACAGTGGCGGGGAATTCTCAGTGATCCGACCGAGCCGGCGGTAGTGTTAGCCTTGCCCACTGCGGCCGTGAAGGCCTGCGCTAGGGGAGCCGATCGGCTCCAACAACAGCCTGCGGCTGTCCCGCAGCTCGTCGCGGCGCTCGATTTCAGTCTCTCGAAGCCGAAGCAGATCGTCATTGCCGGGCGGGCCGATGCGGCTGATACGCGCGCGATGCTTCGACTCGTGCACGATCGCTTCATCCCGAATAAGATACTGCTGCTCGCCGATGCGGGCGAGGGGCAGCGCCAACTGGCGCGCTGGCTCCCGTTTGTCAAGGGCGTGAGCCGAAAGGACGGGAAGGCCACCGCGTACATCTGCGAGGACTACGTGTGCCAGTTGCCCACCGCTGATCTCGAGGTGGCGGCGCGCCTGCTGGACGGCACGTGGGCGCCTGGAGCCCCCGACGCGCAAGCAGCGTCCGAACGGCAAAAGGAACTCGAACCATGACGAGAGCAGGCCCCGTTGGCAGAAACGCCGCGTGTCCGTGTGGCAGCGGCAAGAAGTTCAAGCGATGCTGCGGGGCGAAGAAGCAAGTCCTAGGCGCTCGTGAGCGCGTCTTCCTGATTGCGCTCATCTGTGTGGTCATTGCCGCCATCGTGGTGGGTATCACCTCGTTCAACCAAGATGCTGGCTCGCGCGCGCCGCAGCGCGTGTGGTCGGATGAGCACGGGCACTGGCACACCGTGCCGTAGGTCGGCCATCGCTGACACCGATTCTCCGATTGATCGCACTATGACTTTCGGCACGGGTCCCCGCATGGCGACCCGCCTAGAATGGTGTCGCCATGATGGACACCTTCTGGCAAGACCTCCGCTACAGCCTGCGCATGCTCCTGAAGCGGCCGGGCTTCACGGCTGCGGTCGTGATCACGTTGGCCCTGGGCATTGGCGCCAATGCCACGATCTTCACCTGGATCAAGGTGATCTTCCTGGAGCGCTTGCAGGGCGTTGACCAGCCGGACGACCTCGTCGAGATCTGGGGCGCCACGCGCAACAACTCCGCCCTCTCGCTGTCCTACCCCGACTACGTGGACCTGCGCGACCGCAACGAGGTGCTCTCGGGTGTCGTCGCTCATCAGGTACTGCCCGTCAATCTCGGGCGCGGAGGCACGCCGGAACGCGTACGCGGCGCGATTGTGTCCGGCAACTACTTCGACGTGCTCGGTGTGAAGGCGCTCATCGGGCGCACATTTCTCCCCGAAGAAGATCGGACGCCGAACGCTCGCCCGGTCGTCGTCATGGGCTATGGATTGTGGCAACGCCGCTTCGGCGGCGATCCCAACATCGTCGGCCGAGCCGTCACGCTCAATGCGCGCGACTTCATCGTCATCGGCATTACACCGAAGGAGTTCGGGAGCAGCTTCTCGGGAATCGTCCTCGATGTGTGGACGCCGGTGATGATGAAGGACTACATCGCCCGTCCGCATTTCTCGTTGACGGACCGCGGCAGTCGCTGGCTGATGGTGATGGGCCGGCTCCGGCCTGGCGTGACCGTGGACCAGGCGCGCGCGAACATCGTGTCTCTAGCGGCTCAACTGGAGCGTGCCTTTCCGCAGACGAATGAACAGATGGGCGCGGACGTGTTCTTGCTCACGCGGTCGCCGTTCAGCCTGAAGCAGAGCCTTCAGTCGTCACTCGCCGTGCTGATGACTGCCGTGGCTATCGTGCTGCTGATCGCCTGCGCGAACGTGGCCAACCTGCTGTTGGGCCGCGCTGCCTCGCGACGGAAGGAGATCGCGCTACGTCTGGCCCTGGGCGGAAGCCGGCAGCGATTGGTGCGACAGATGTTGTCCGAGAGTCTGGTGCTGGCGTCACTCGGCGCCGCCCTCGGGCTGACCCTTGCCTTCTGGAGCGCCCGTTCACTTCCTGCCTTCCTTCCACCGCTCGGGGTGGACGTGAGCTTCGATACCAGGCCGGACGCCGTCGTCTTCGCATTCACCCTGGCCCTGACCGTGGTGACCACGATCCTGTGCGGCCTGGCGCCGACGCTCCACGCGTCCAAGCCGGATCTGGTCGCCGCCTTGAAGGACACGACGACAACGCCGGAGCGCGGCGTGCGCCGGATGTCTCTGCGCCACGCGCTCGTGATCGCTCAAGTCGCGCTCTCGATGGTCGCGTTGATCAGCGCAGGCCTGCTGGTCCGTAGTCTGCGGGAGGCATCTCTGGCGAATCCAGGTTTCGATCCCGAGCGCGTGCTGCTCGCCTCGTTCGATCCCTTTCTGAGCGGTTACGACGAGAGCCGCGGGCGTGAGTTCTATCGCCGGCTCGTCGAGCGCGTGTCGACGCTGCCAGGGGTCGAGGCGGCCACGCTGGCGCGCCGGCTCCCTCTCACGCTGAGCGGCATCGCGTTCGCGACTGTGGTGATTGATGGCTATGCGCCCGCGCGTGCCGAAGACATGCGCTTCAACTACGAGACGGTCGGGCCCGATTACTTTCAGACCATGCGGATCCCGTTGGTGCGTGGCCGCGAGTTCGATGAGCGCGATCGCGATGACACGCAGCGCGCGGTCATCATCAACGAGACGATGGCGCAGCGCTACTGGGCTGGAGGGGATGCGCTCGGGAGACGCCTGAACGTGGAGGGCGAATGGCTCGAGATCGTCGGCGTCGTCAAGGACGTCAAGAACCGGAGCTTGAGTGAAGCGCCTCAGCCTTTCTTCTACCTGCCGTTGCTGCAAGACTATCGCTCCAACATGATTCTGGTCGCGCGCACGGCCTTGGAGCCGGAAGAGATGCTGCATGCGGTGGAGGGCGAAGTCGCCGCCCTCGACCCGGAGATGCCGGTCTTCGACCCCGACACCTTGCGGGAGCACCTCGGGGTCTCGCTGTTTCGCCAGCGCATGGCGGCAACGCTGCTGAGCCTGTTCGGTCTGCTCGCGCTTACGTTGTGCGCCGTTGGACTCTACGGTGTAATGGCGTATACGGTCAGCCGGCGCACGCGAGAGTTGGGCATCCGCATTGCCGTGGGCGCCACCACCGGTGATGTCCTGAAACTCGTCCTCGGGCAGGCGCTGCTCTTGTCAGCCATCGGAATTGCCGCCGGTTTCATCACGGCCTTAATGGTGACTCGGTTCTTGGTGGCCTTGTTGTACGGAGTTGGCCCTGCCGATCCCGTGACCTTCGCGGTGATCGCAATCGTGCTGCTCGGAGTCGCGTTCGCGGCAGGCTATCTCCCCGCACGCCGTGCGATCAGGATCGACCCGACGATCGCGCTGAAGATCGAGTGACCCGCCTTACCGTCTCCAGCGGAAGTATCGCTCCAGGAGCCGGCGCACCCTGGGCGTGAGGCTCGACCGCCGATAGGCATCGCCCAGGCGCCGAATGACCTCGGCCTGCGTGGGATACGGAAGGATGGTCGACGAGAGCGCCGCTGCCTCGAGCCCGGAGGTCATGGCGAGCGTCACTTCGCCAATCATCTCGCCAGCGTGCCGCGCCACGATCGTGGCG
This sequence comes from Luteitalea sp., assembly GCA_009377605.1. Taxonomy (NCBI): domain Bacteria; kingdom Pseudomonadati; phylum Acidobacteriota; class Vicinamibacteria; order Vicinamibacterales; family Vicinamibacteraceae; genus Luteitalea; species Luteitalea sp. The sequence continues at coordinate 180 of WHTT01000162.1, read as the reverse complement.
CCGAGGATGCGCCCACGGCGACCGTCGACGTGCAGGCGCGCGAAGCCGTTCGTCTCGCTGTCGAGCACCGCACGGTCGATCTCCTCGAGCCCGAGGACCTGCCGGTACGCCGCGGCCACCCGTTCCTCCATCGGGGTGGCGGGAACCGTCTGGTGCTGGTCCACGGGGGACGTCGGGACC
>WHTT01000161.1:6925-7212 GCA_009377605.1 Luteitalea sp. | reverse complement strand
ACATCCCGAAGATGACGCAGTCTGAGCTGCTCGCGCTCATGATCGGTGGCCTGGCCACAATCTCCGGCGGCGTGATGGCCGTATACATCGCGCTCGGCGCGGAGCCCGTGGCCATTCTCACCACGAGTGTCATGGCAGCGCCCTGCGGATTGTATCTGTCGAAGATTCTGCTGCCAGAAACAGAGGAATCGGTCACGCGCGGCGAGGTCAAGATGCGCGTGGAGCGTACGCACGTCAACGTCATAGATGCGGCCGCGGCCGGAGCTTCGGATGGGATGACGCTGGCC
>WHTT01000161.1:0-6915 GCA_009377605.1 Luteitalea sp. | reverse complement strand
CTCGCCTTCATCGCACTCATCGATTACCTGCTGGCGCTCGCGTCGCCCGATCTGTCGCTCGCACGCATCTTCGCGTGGGTGTTTGGACCGGTCTCGATACTGATGGGCGTGCCGAGCCAGGACGCCGGGGCCGTTGCCGATTTGCTCGGCACCAAGTTGGTGGCCAACGAGTTCGTGGCGTACGTAAAGCTCACCACACAGTACCGGGATCAGATCGACCCGCGCTCGTATGCGCTGGCGACGTATGCGCTCACTGGCTTTGCGAACTTTCAATCGATTGGGATCCTCCTCGGCGGCATCGGCGGCATGGCGCCCGACCGTCGTCACGATCTCGCCCGCCTCGGCATGCGGGCACTGCTGGGTGGGTTCGTCGCCACGCTGCTCAACGCGGCGATTGCGGCTATGCTGCTCTGAGAGCTTGCCACGTCAATGTTCGAACGCTATGACTCCGACTTCTACTTCGATTGCGTTTCAAAGGCGTCCGACTACATTGCTGGACGGGCTCCTGGAAGACCCGATGTCGCCGTCGTACTCGGCTCGGGTCTTGGCGCCTTCGCCGAAACGCTCACCGATGCGGTCTGCATCCCGTACGCTCAGATTCCACACTGGCCAACGTCGACGGTGATCGGGCATCCGGGACAGCTCGTCATTGGGGGCCATGGTGGTAAGCGTGTGGCGGCGCTCGCCGGACGTGTTCACCTGTACGAGGGACACGACCCGCTCGTCGTGACCTTTGGCGTGCGCGTGTTGAGGCAGCTGGGCGTGAAGGTGTTGTTGCTCACCAACGCGGCCGGCGGCATCAATACTTCGTTCTCAGAGGGCGCGCTGATGCTCATCGAGGATCACATCAACCTCATGGGGCGCAATCCGCTTGCTGGTCCCAATGATGAGCGATTCGGGCCGCGCTTTCCCGACATGACGGAAGTCTATTCCCGCCGGCTCCGTGCGCTCGCTGGCGAGGCGGCTGCCACCACGGGCGTGTCGCTGACCAAAGGCGTGTATCTGGCAGTGCTTGGACCCAGCTACGAGACGCCAGCGGAAATCCGCGCCTTCCGGACGCTCGGCGCCGATGCCATCGGGATGTCGACCGTACCGGAGGCGCTGGCCGCACGCCACATGGGCATGGAGGTGCTCGGAATCTCCTGTATTTCCAACATGGCCGCAGGAGTGCTGCCCAAGCCTCTGCATCACGACGAGGTGATGGAGGCGACTGCGCGGGTCCGGGGTCAGTTCATTGCCCTTCTGGGTGGCATCGTCGAGCGGCTCTAGCACACTAGTAAGAGAACGGTATTTGCCTTCACGCCTCACTGATACCGAAGCGCCCGCATTGGATCCACGCGCGATGCCCGGTGCGCCGGGATGAATCCGGCGCACAACGCGACCAGGGTCAGTGCCACGGCGGCACTCATGAGGACGGCTGTGTCGTAACCCCGCAGCTCGAAGAGCAGTGCCTGCGCGGCCCGCCCGAGCGCGACCGCCCCGGCGAGGCCAATCACGCCGCCCACAACCGTCATCAACCCAACCTGCCGCAAGACCATCCGGCGCACCCGCCCGGGTGCGGCACCGAGCGCCATCCGCAGGCCGATCTCGCGTGTACGCTGCGCAACCGTATAGGCAAGCACGCCGTACAGGCCGACGGCGGCAAGCAGCGTGGCGAGCATCGCGAAAGAGGTCGACAAGACGCTGATGACCCGATCCATGAATACGTTGTCGCGGACCTGTTGCTCCATCGTCCGCAGGTTTTGGACAGGCAGGTCGGGATCGAGCCGCGCCACGACCTTCGGCAGTGCACCGATCACCTGCGCGGGATCCAGCGATGTGCGAACGTAGAACGTGAGGAACCCGGGATCCTCGTCCTGGCGGGTACGGCTGGAAGAAGAGCGGCGGCACCTCCTGTTTGACCGCGCTGTACTTCGCATCCTGCACGAGGCCGACAATCTCCGTGTCGAGCTCCTCCTCGTCGTCCTCCGAGGACATGCGCTTGCCCACCGCGTCCCGGCCGAGCCCGAACTTCTTTGCGAACGTCTCGTTGACGATCGCCACCTTCGGAGCGCCCAGCGCGTCGGCGCGCGTGATCTCGCGGCCAGCGATGAGTGGGATGCCCATTGTTCTGAAGTAGCCGGGTGCAATCTCGTTGTAGCGCGAGTTGCTGTCGATATCCGGTCCCGATTTGAATCCCTGGACACGAACGTCGGTGCCCCAGTTGCTCCCAGAGATTGCCGGTACGAGTGAACCGGTCACGCTCGTCACACCCGGTTGCGCCGCGAGCTCGTCCTCCAGTCGCTCGAAGAGGATGCGTGAGCGCCCCGGCGTGTACCCACTCAGCTCCGGCGAGATCCCAAACGTGACGAGGTGGTCGATCTTCAGGCCGAGATCCACACGGCTCACGTTCAGCAGGCTCTTGGCGAAGAGGCCGGCCGCGACGAGCAGCGTCATCGAGAGGGCGATCTGCGTGGTGGCGAGCACCGTGCGGAACCGTGCCGCGCCGCGCGCACCGGACGGTTGTCCGGACGTGCCCTTCAGCGTCGAGAGGAGGTCGGGCCGCGTGCTGTGAATGGCGGGGAACAGCCCGAACAACCGGCTCAGAGTTTATCTGGACAGTTGGCGACGTTTATCTGGACAGTTGGCGACCAGCGTAGCGCGAGCTTCGGCTCGGTCACCCGAATTGCGCTCGAATTTACACTCTGGTCTGGTCGCGACGGTTAGAATAGCGCTCGTCCAACGCGGGCGGATCGATGCTGATGCCGCTTACCTTGGCCGCTGGTGGGTTGTGTAAAGTCTGCATAGCGCAAGAGATTCCGCGGCCCCGGACGACTTCGATGGGCAATTCCGGGACCGCGCTGGCGGCACGCGTTTGGCATCGTCTATCAGCGATATTGTGCGCCGTTGTGGCGGTTACGCTTATTTTTCGAGGGAGAGGGAGGTTTGTGATGCGAGTTCGTTCCTGCTTGGTTGGTGTGCTGGCGTGCCTCGTGCTGTCTACGGCATCGGCGCAGGCAGCCCCGATTACGTTTACCGCGTTCTTGACAGCCGGAGAGGAAATCCCCGAGCCAGACATTCCCGTTGGCTTCCTGCCCTTGGGCGTCGCCGCCGCACAGTTCGAGACCGATACGGACGAGCTCATGGTCGGGCTAGCTTGGTTGGGACTCACGACCGAGCCGGTTGCCGGACACATTCACCGCGCTGACCCTGCGACGATGATTGGCCCACCCATCATCGACTTCGGAGTATTTCCGGCGATGACCACCGGTGTCCTGGCGCTATCGCTGAGCTTGACGCCTGTCCAGGTCACTTCTTTGCTCGACGGGCTCGACGATGGGAGCCTATATTTCAACATCCACACCGCCCTTAACCCTGCGGGCGAGATTCGCGGCAACGTCGGTCAGGTCGACGTTCCCACGCCGCCCAGACCGGTTCCCGAGCCTGCCAGCCTGGCCCTGTTCGGCCTGGGGCTGCTCGCCGTCGGACTGCTGCGCCGCCGACTGACTGCGTAGGAAAATAGGAATAGGCAAAAGGAACCGGGTACCGTTTCGACGTCGAAAAGGTACCCGGTTCCTTTTTCTGTCTTATTCGACGTTGATGAAGCGGTAGAGCGCTCGGATCAACCGATACGCCTCCGGCATCGTTTGTCGCGTGAAAGTCACCGTGTCTGGTGTCGGCGACTCAATTCCCTCGAACGCGGTGGCCACATAAGGGATCGTGACATCGCGGAACTGCATCTGGACGCGGAACGGACCCTTGGGGCGGGAGGGTGGCGGAGTTGCTCCGCTCACGGCTTCGCGTGCCGCCTGCTCGATCTCCTCGTGCACCCCTTCGAGCGGTCGGAGCTCCACGGCAAGGACATTCAGCGCGCGCTTCACAGCGATGCCCTGCGCACCAGCCGCCGACTGAAGGACCTATTCAGCGCGCCGTGACCTCGGCGATCAGCCAGCCACGCTCATGGCGCTCCAGCAAGAAGGTCCAGACGTGGCGTGCGACCTGCGGGTCCGGTGGTCCGACGCGACGCACGTAGCTGAGCGCGCCCGGGCAGGAGGCCGTCGCCTGCGCTTGCTCGACGGCAACGTCGCACCGCTCCAGTGTCAGGTCCTGCTCCTGGACGTCTGCAAAGGCCCGGGCAAGCGCCGGCCCATCGACCGAGGGCCACACGGCTGCTGCGGCATCCGCGTCGCGCTCGTCGAACGCCGCTTGATAGCGAGCGACGAGCTGCTCGATCGCTTCATGATCCTCGTCTGGCACGGGCGCCGATCGTGATCGAGCCGCGGGCGAGCGAGATGCACTCTCGCCAATCGGCGGCGCACTCGCGTCCGCGTCTGCCACCGGCTTCTCGGCCGGCAGTGTGACTGGCGAGACCGGCGCACTCGACCCAGCCGCCGGCGGCGGCGGCTCGACCAGCGGGGTAAGACTTGCGAGCCCCGAAACCTGACTCAATGGCGTCATGTTTCCGGTACTCGCGAGGCGTCGTCGGTCAGCGATCTGCCGTGAGTACTCCGCATCGATCGCTGCGGCCGCGATGGCCGCTTCCGAACGCTGTTCGACCGACGGGCGGGTGGTGGGAGGAGGCGCGCGCCGGTCTTGACGTCCGCCGCGCTCGTTGGCCGTTGTCGCAGACGCGCCGGCGGACGCCTGAGCTTCTGGCTCACGCTGCGTCACTGTCGCGTCCGCGACCGCTTCCGGTTCGCTTCGAGTCGGCGCGGGCGAGCGGTCCGCCGGGACCTCGGTTCGCGATGGCCGCGGCGCGACTTCCATGTCTCGGGCTCGGGCTCCAGACCGCGCGCCGGCAGCAACGGAATCCAAAGACGGACGCTGTCGAGGGACCGCATTCCACCGATGAGCAATCTGCCACATCCCACCAGTCACGACCGCCAAAACGACGGCGATGGCGAACATGACGACAGGGCGCCTTCCGCGACGCAACGCGACATGCCAGCGTTGGCTGGCGCGAGAGGCACGCGTCGTGCGATCGCCAGGTGGAGAGGCAAGACCACGGTCGAGCCGGACTGCACCAGCAGAGAAACGGACCGCTGGGTCGGGGCCTTGGACAGAAGCAGGCGCCGAGAAGTCCGACTCCGTGGGCGGCCAGGCGAAGCCCGCGTGCGTGGCTTGCTCGGGCCGTCTTCGCCGCTCGTGGCGCGGTGAGGCGCCGCGGCGGCGGCGCCTGGTCGCTCGCCGGAACGGGGGCGCGCTCGTCGCGTCGAGCTCATCATCCGGAGGCGGCCAGAGAAACTCGCTCATAGCGCTCAGAGGGCGTATTCCACTGCGATGGTGGGCACCACCTTCGCGGTGAGCCCTCCCGTCGTCATCGGTATCAGCACATTCGTCGTCAGCAGCCAGCTCCGGCCCAGGTTCCATTTGATGCCCGCAATCGCGAACGCCTGCCTGGTCCTACTCTCGTCGGCGACCAGCCGAATCGTCTCCACGCCAAGCAGGCTTGGATGTTGGGCAGCAGCCTCGGCGATGCTGCCAAGACCGGCTGTCGAGCGGCCCAGCAGCTCGCCGATGAGCGTCAACCGTGGAGTGGCCGCAACCGTGCCGGCCACTCCGTAGGTGGTCTCGCTCGCCGCACCGCCCGCCGTGTAGCCTACGTTCGCATGACCCGTCATGCGATGTCCTTCGAGCGATCCAATCATGAACAGCTTGACCGCCGCGTCGCCTGCACCGAGCAGGTCTTCTTCGCGTCCGGTGGGCAGGCGGAGATCTGCCGCTACGGCTATCCCACCCGCTCGTTGACGCACGACTTGATACTTCGCACGCAGCGCGATGTCGCCCAGACCGGTCGCGTACGCCGATGCACGTGACTGGACGAACACACGGCCCCTGTACGTGTCAACTCGCTCGCCATCCACGCGAAGCTGCACAATCGGGACCGCCGCGCCCAGGTCGAGTCGCGGGGTGACACCATAGCTGGCGAAGACCGTTGTCGCCGACGAGCGAAGCCTCAGGCTCAACGTTTCCACGTCGAATGGCCGTTCTTCGTCGGAGAAGCGGTTTGCCGTCGTGACGAGCGTGCCATCGCGAAGGTCCTTGCCATCGAGTTGGTCGAAGCTGGCGTGTCGAAACGCCACACCGAACTCGCCATGCCCGCGGCCGATGGTCTCTGCCCGCTCGGTAAAGAACGGACCAAAGCTGGCGCTGGCACGCTCGACCGTGCCCAGTGACGGATTGAACCGGTACGCGAAGCCGGCCGACGACGAGCCGAGCGGCAGCGCGGCGAGCTCCACGAGCAAGGCGCGAGAGATCGTATCGCGCGTAGCATCTGCGGCTTCCGTATCCTTGACGAAATCGTCTGTCGGAATCGACTGCGTCGTGAGCAGGAACGACAGGATCTCTTGAATCGTCTCCTGAGCAGCGGCTGCACGAGGGAGCCCACAGACGAGACACGTCAACACGGTGCATGCGAATCGTTGCATTGTCATTCGGCTTACGAGACGGCGTTCCTTGTGCGTGTAGGCGCAACTGGTGGCCGGGACACGCTGATCGACCTCGCGCGCTAGACGTGTCAAAGCACGCTCTGCGTCACGGTGAATGTCCGGCCCGCAATCGTCAACGTCCCCGTCCTGGACGTGAGACCGAGGTTGATCGCCACGCGAAAGGTAATGACGCCATTGCCAGTCCCGCTCCCGTCGCCGACGATCGTGAGCCAGCCAGCGTTGCTGGTAACTCTCCACTGGCAGCCATCCTCCGTCATGACATTGATGGTTCCAGTCCCACCGAGCAAGGCGGCGGAGTGTGTCGTTGGCGCGATCTCGTAGGTGCACTCCGGTGGCTTCGGCGCCGGCGGCGGCTCTGGTGACGGCGGTGGCGGCTCCGGCGATGGCGGCGGCGGCTCTGGCGATGGCGGCGGCGGCTCTGGCGATGGCGGCGGCGGCTCCGGCGATGGCGGCGGCGGCTCTGGCGATGGCGGCGGCGGCTCTGGCG
>WHTT01000160.1 GCA_009377605.1 Luteitalea sp. | reverse complement strand
AGACCGAGCGCATCTGGGCGTACTGGCCTGCGATCTTTGCCGTGGTCGGCGCCTTCAAGTTGCTTTCGAGAGAGCGCGGTCAGGTCGTCGCAGGGATCTGCTGGATAGCGATCTCATTGTTGCTACTGGATCTCAAGGTCGGCCTCTTTGGGTATGAGCTCTTCAAAGCAGCACCGGTCCTGCTCATCTTGGCCGGTGGAATGCTCCTCTGGCGCGGCAGGCGACGGGCCGCGGCGCGGGAGGCGTTGCCGCTTGCCGGGCCGGAGCGAGGCGAAGATTTGAGCTTCGTCGCCGTGTTCGGCAATGCCGAGCGGACCGTTGCCTCTCCCCGATTTCGGAGCGGCGAGGTCACCGCGATCTTTGGCGGCTGCGACCTCGACTTCCAGCCCGCGCAGATCGAGGGCGAGGCGGAGCTGAACGTCTTCGCCTGCTTTGGCGGCATCACGATCCTGGTCCCGGAGACGTGGACCGTCGTCAGCCACGGCGTCGCCATTCTGGGAGGGTTCGACATCGACACCGAACGGAGGATGCCAGAGGAAGGCGAGCCGCAGGATACGAGCGGCCCTCGGCTGACCCTCCGGGGCACGGCAATTCTGGGCGGTGTCAACGTAACGAACGAGGACTCCTGGTGGCGCCAAAAACGTCAGCATCGGGACGCTCTCCGGCAGCGCGCGTTCGAACGGGCACAGCGGAAGAGCTAGTGGCCAGTGGCCACTGACCACTACTCAGTATTTGATAGTACCGTGCCTCCGCTGTTCGCGACACCGCGACGGATCGCGATTTACTTCGGCGCCTGGCTCGCACTGGGGCTCTTCCGCGCCGTCCTCCTGGTCCACCAGCCAGGCTTCCCATGGACGATCGCCCTTGCTATCTCCGTACCGCTCCTTCTCTTCTACGGATGCGTGTGTGCGGCAAGCTGGTACATCTGCCGGGCGCAACCGTTGCGCGCCGGGCATATCACGGACAGCCTGAGTGTCCAAGCGCTGGCGGCGCTCGCGGCGGCCGCCCTCTGGGTGGGCGTCGCGGTGGCGTGGTCGGGCGCGCTCGCCAGCTCGATCCCGCCACCCGATGTGCGAGCGTCGCTGTTCTTGTCTGGCGTGATGCTGTACCTGCTCGTCGCGGCCGGCCACTACGTGCACATTGCCGCGGAAGAATCCCGCGCAGCGGAGCGCAATGCGCTGCACCAGGCCGTCCTCGCACGCGAAGCGGAGCTGAGAGCGCTGCGTGCACAGATCAACCCGCACTTCATCTTCAACAGCCTGCACTCCATCAGTGCGCTGACGACTGTCGACCCGCAGGGTGCGCGACTGATGTGCCTGCGGCTCGGCGATTTCTTGCGCCATGGGCTGAAGCACGGCGCAATGGAGGAGATCCCGCTCGACGGCGAGCTCGAGATGATCGAGCAGTACCTGGGCATTGAACAGATTCGGTTCGGGCCGCGGCTGACAGTTCGACGCGAGTACGAGGACGAAACCAAGGCCTGCAGCGTTCCACCGCTGTTGCTGCAGCCGCTGGTCGAGAACGCAATCAAGCATGGCATCGCCACGCTCATCGACGGCGGCACGCTCACGATTCGCACGAAGCGAGAAGGCGAGCGGCTGCAGCTTGCGATCGAGAATCCCTACGATGGGGACTCGCGACAGCGGAAGGGCAGCGGTGTCGGGCTCTCGAACGTGCGAGCACGCCTGCGCATGCGCTACGGGCGTGACGGCATGGTTTCGGTCCACAATATCAACGGCCAGTTCCGCGTCACGCTGGAATTACCTTGGAAAGGGCCACAGGAGGTTTGAGGTTCGTGATTCAAGGGCGAGGAGCCGGAGGTGAGTGATAGTGCGATCCGTGTGATTACCGTGGATGACGAAGAGCTCTCGCGCCAGGTGCTGAGAGAGTATCTGGCTGCGTGTCCCGACGTGACACTGGTCGCCGAGTGCGCCAATGGCTTCGAGGCGGTTCGCGCCGTGAGCGAGCAGCTGCCGGACCTCGTCATTCTCGACATTCAGATGCCGAAGCTCGATGGCTTCGAGGTGCTCCAGCTCATTGGCCCGCGTATCCCCGTTATATTCGCGACGGCGCATGATGACTACGCCTTGAAGGCGTTCGAGGTGCATGCGGTCGACTACCTGCTCAAGCCGTTCAGCCAGGAGCGCCTACGCGAGGCGCTGGCACAAGCCCGAACGCGGATCGCCCAAGGGGAAGGGCAGACGCCACCCGCGCTCGTCGATGAGGTGCAACGGCGCCAGAGGGACCGCCTGCTCATCCGCGACGGTGGCAATGTGCACATCCTCTCCGTCGACGCGCTCGACTTCGCGCAGGCGCAAGATGATTACGTCCTGCTTCGCGCCAATGGCCGCAATTACCTCAAAGAGCAGACGCTCTCAGACCTGGAAGCGTCGCTCGACCCGCAACGCTTCGTGCGAATTCACCGGTCCTACCTCGTCAACCTCGATCGCGTCGCGAAGGTCGAGCTCTACGCCAAGGACAGCCGTGCTGTGATTCTCAAGGACGGTGCCCGCCTCCCGGTCAGCCGCATGGGCTACAGCCGCCTGAGCGAGCGGCTCTGATCGGACTATTGCATCGATGCATCAATGCATGTAGATTCGTAGATATGAAGTCGCTCGCGGCACTGTGCCGTGTGCTCGGCGACGAGCAGCGATTGCGTCTGCTGCGGCTGCTCGCCAGAGACCAGCTCAACGTCAAGGAGCTCACCGCCATCGTCGGTATTGCTCAATCGGGCATCTCACGTCACCTCAAGCTCCTGCGGGACAGTGGGCTGGTGGAAGAGCAGCGGGCGGGGGGCTTTGCGTACTACGGGCTCAGAGCGGCCGACGGCGCCGAGCTGGCCGGACTCCGGGAGGCGCTGCGCGTCGAGCTCGAGTCGGCGAAAGACGAGAGCACGGCCAAGGCCGACGAGGCACGGCTGCGAGAAGTGTTGCGCCTCCGGAAAGAGGAGTTCAAGACTCACGGTGGTGACGCCGGCCAGCTCGTGCCTGGGCGGAGCTGGGCCGCGTGGGCGCGTGCACTCGGCCATCTGCTGCCGGCGCTGGTCGTCGCGGACCTCGGCTGCGGCGAAGGCTACCTCACGGTCGAGACCGCCCGATGGGCGAAACGGGTGATTGCCGTCGATCGATCCCAGGTGGTCCTGCAGCGCGCACGGGCCCTGGCGCGCAAGCGCGGCGTGCGTAACGTGACGTGGCGGCAAGGCGAAATCGAGCAGGTTCCGATCGAGGCTGACAAGGTGGACGTCGCCTTGCTATCACAAGCGCTGCATCACGCGTCCGAGCCCGCGCAGGCGCTGCGTGAAGCGCACCGGATCCTCAAGCCGGGCGGGTATGTCCTCCTCCTCGAGCTACGTGGGCACGATCAGACCTGGGTCCAGGAGCGTCTCGGTGACCAGTGGCTTGGATTTCCCGACGATGCGCTGCGCCGGCTGCTCACGGCTGGCGGCTTCGTAGGCATACGCCTCCAGGTAGGGGCGCGTCTCAAAGGAGACCCGTTCACGGTGCTCATCGCGAGCGCGAGGAAGAAACCGATATGACATCGACAACGCATGCACGGGCGACGTTGGACGCGCTCCTCCGACAGCGCATTCTGGTGCTCGACGGCGCTATGGGCACGATGATCCAACGGCGCCGCCTCTCCGAGGCGGACTTCCGTGGGGAGCGCTTCGCGGCACACTCACACGATCTCAAAGGCGACAACGATCTGCTCGTCTTGACGCGGCCAGATGTGATCACCGACATCCACCGCGAGTACTTCGCGGCGGGCGCAGACATCGCCGAGACCAATACGTTCAACAGCACCGCCGTCGCGCAGTCGGACTATGGCCTGGAAGCGCTGGTTTACGAGCTGAACGTTGCGGCGGCGCGTCTCGGACGTGCGGCGGCCGACGAGTTCAACGCGCGCACACCGGACAAGCCGCGCTTCGTGGCGGGCGCCATCGGCCCGACCAACCGCACGCTGTCGCTGTCGCCCGACGTGAACAACCCGGCGTATCGTGCCATCACATTCGATGCGTTGCGTGATGCCTATGCTGAACAGGTCCGCGGGCTGGTGGATGGCGGCGTCGATCTGCTGCTCGTCGAGACGATCTTCGATACGCTCAACGCCAAGGCAGCCATCGTCGCCATCAAGGAGGTGCTCGAAGAGAGGAAGCTCGATCTTCCGCTCCTGATCTCGGTCACGATTACCGATCGGAGCGGGCGAACGCTCTCGGGCCAGACCATTGACGCGTTCTGGACGTCCATCGCTCACGCGAAGCCGTTCAGCGTAGGTCTGAATTGCGCGCTGGGCGCGCGGGAGATGCGCCCGTACCTCGTCGAGCTCGCCGCCATCGCCCCATGTTGGGTCTTCTGCTATCCGAACGCCGGCTTACCAAACGCCTTTGGCGAGTACGACGAACAGCCAGAAGACACTGCGGCTCTGCTGTGTGAGTTTGCTGAGCGGGGCCTCCTGAACATCGCCGGTGGCTGTTGCGGCACGACACCGGACCACATTCAGGCCATCGCTCGTGCCGTCGATGGGCTGGCGCCGCGCGTTCCGCAGGTGCCCTCGGAACGCTATCCGCAGCTCTCCGGCCTGGAAACGCTCACCATCCGGCCTGATAGCAACTTCATCATGATTGGCGAGCGGACCAACGTGACCGGGTCGCAAAAGTTCATGCGACTCGTCAAGTCGGGCGATTTCAATGCAGCCGTCGACGTGGCGCTCGATCAGGTGCGCGGCGGCGCCAACCTGCTCGACATCAACATGGACGAGGGCATGCTCGAGTCGGCGGCGTGCATGACGACGTTCCTCAACCTCCTCGCGACCGAGCCTGAAGCGGCGCGGCTCCCCTTCGTGGTCGACAGCTCGAAGTGGGAGGTGCTCGAAGCGGGGCTCAAGTGCCTGCAAGGGAAGGGCATCGTCAATTCGATCAGCCTGAAGGATGGCGAAGCGGAGTTCCTGCGCCGCGCCAGGACGATCCAACGATACGGCGCCGGTGTGGTGGTGATGGCGTTCGACGAGCAGGGGCAGGCAGACTCCGTCGCCCGGAAGGTCGAGATTTGTCAGCGCGCATATCGGCTGCTTACCGAAGAGGCGGGCTTCGAGCCCACTGACATCATCTTCGACCCCAATGTCCTCGCGGTGGCCACCGGCCTCGAGGAGCACAACGAGTACGGCACCGCGTACATCGAGGCCACGCGCCTCATCAAGAAAGCGTGCCCCGGCGCACTCGTCAGCGGCGGCATCAGCAACCTGTCGTTCTCGTTTCGCGGCAACGAGGTGGTGCGGCAGGCGATGCATGCGGCATTCCTGTACCACGCCATTCGTGCCGGCCTCGACATGGGCATCGTGAACGCCGGGCAATTGATGGTGTACGAGGACATCCCCGCCGATCTGCTCGAGCGGGTCGAGGACGTGCTCTTCAACCGACGGCCCGACGCCACGGAGCGGCTCGTCGCATTCGCGGAGCAGGTCAAGGGCACCGGCGCACGAAGGGAGCAGGACCTCACGTGGCGTGAGCGCCCGGTGGAGGCGCGTCTCTCCCACGCCCTGGTCCACGGCATCGTGGACTTCATCGAGGCGGACGTCGAAGAGGCACGCCAGAAGTATGCGCGTCCGCTGGCGATCATCGAGGGACCGCTGATGGACGGTATGCGCGTGGTGGGCGATCTCTTCGGTGCGGGCAAGATGTTTCTCCCGCAGGTCGTCAAGAGCGCCCGCGCCATGAAGAAGGCGGTTGCGTACCTCGAACCGTACATGGAGCATGAGAAGCAGGCCAACGGCGACGCGCGGGCGCAGGGCAAGATCGTGCTCGCGACGGTCAAGGGAGATGTGCATGACATCGGGAAGAACATCGTCGGTGTGGTGCTCGCGTGCAACAGCTACGAGATCATCGATCTTGGCGTCATGGTGCCCGCCGAGAAGATTCTGCAGACCGCGGTGGAGCAGCGTGCGGACATCATCGGCTTGAGCGGTCTGATTACGCCATCGCTGGACGAGATGGTTCACTTGGCGGACGAAATGGAACGCCGGCGCTTCACACTGCCGCTCCTCATCGGGGGAGCGACCACCAGCCCCCAGCATACAGCGGTGAAAATCGCGCCCGCGTACGAGCGGGGCGTCACAGTGCACGTCCTGGACGCCTCACGCGCGGTCAACGTCGTGTCCAGCTTGCTCGACGAGCAACAGCAGCCGAGCTTCATGGCGGCAGCACGAACGGAACAGCAACGCCTGCGCGATCAGCACGCGGCCCGGGGCAGCAAGCCGCTGCTCTCGTACGAGGCGGCATGCGCCAATCGCCTCCGACTCAAGTGGGCGCACGAAGAGCTGCCGACGCCAGAGTTCCTCGGTCTACGGAGCGTAGACGACGTGCCGCTCGCGGAGATTGCGAAGTACATCGACTGGACGTTCTTCTTCACGGCATGGGAGCTCAAGGGACGATTCCCGCAGATCTTCGAGCATCCGGCCTACGGCGCCGAGGCACGCCGTGTCTATGAGCAGGGTACGGCGCTACTCGATGACATCATCCGCCATGGGCACATCCAGGTGCGGGGCGTCTACGGCTTCTGGCCCGCCAACAGCGACGGCGACGACATCGTCCTCTACGAAGACGAGGAGCGCGTCCGGGAGATCGCGCGGTACCACATGCTCCGGCAGCAGAGCGTGATGCACGACGACAAGCCGAACAGAAGCCTCGCAGACTTCGTGGCTCCACATGGGGAGGGCCGCGACTATCTCGGCGCGTTCGCCGTGACGGCCGGTATCGGTGCCGATCGGCTCGCGGATCAGTACAAGGCGGAGCATGATGACTACAACGCCATCATGGTGAAGCTGCTCGCGGACCGTCTGGCGGAGGCCTTTGCGGAATATCTGCACGCCCGGGCGCGCCGCGACTGGGGCTACGGGAGCGACGAGCAACTGACTCGAGAAGAGCTCGCCGCAGAGAAGTACCGCGGCATCCGGCCTGCCTTTGGTTATCCGGCCTGCCCCGATCACGGCGAGAAGCGCAAGCTCTTTGCGCTGCTCGACGCGGAAGCGCATGGCATGGGCCTCACCGAGACGTACGCAGTCTGGCCGGCGGCCAGCGTCTGTGGCTTGTACTTCGCGCATCCGGCGGCGCGCTACTTCATGGTTGGCCGGATCGGCCTGGATCAGATCCAGGCGTACGCGCGCCGAAAGGGGATCTCACAGGAGGAAGCGGAGCGGTGGCTGGGGAGCAACCTCTCCTACGAGGTAGCCACACAGCGTCGACCACCGACCCAGCCGATCGGCGCAGCAGATCGAAATG
>WHTT01000159.1 GCA_009377605.1 Luteitalea sp. | reverse complement strand
GCGTGAATTCGACGCCGCGGGCGGCATACTCGGCGTAGAGCGCGTCCGCGTCCTCGATGAATAGGTAGGCGTCGAGGAGCTCGTCTGCGTATTTGTCAGCGTTCGGCGTAGGCGGCTGGGCGAGGCGAACGTGAATGGCGTGCTGGTCGCGCGCGACGATGGCGTAGACCGGCGGATTCTGCCAAGTGCTGAGACAATCGAAACCGAGCTTGTCCCTGTAGTAGTCGAGCGTCACCTGGATGTTCGTGGTGAAGAACTGGGGTGCGATCTGGCGGATCATGGTGCTGAACATACCACTGTGTGCCTGCCGTGACCCCTAGTTGCCGAAGCTTGGCTTGACTCCCGCAAAGTCGCCAAGGGACTTCCGACCGACGTCCGAGTGGGTCGGAAGCCCTTCGACGTTTATGGGGACCGTGAGGCCGTAGACTGCGCAATCGGCGGATCTCACTTCCGCCAAATCATCCGACCCGAATGGACAGCGCATGCCGGAACACGTCCCGCGGGTCCCACCGCGCCTTGATCCGCTGCAGGCGAGGGTAGTTCGCCTTGTAATAGAGCGTGTGCCAGGGCACGCCCGACGTATTCAGGGCCGGGTCTGCAAGGTCAGCGTCGGGATGATTGATGAACGCCCCATCATACGCCTCGCCCGGCACCGGGACGCCCCCGCTCTCCGCAAACAGATCGCGATAGAACGCCCGTACCCATGTCAGATTCTTCGCCTCTTCCCGCGGATCCAGCCAGCCCGTGGTGCACGCGATGTCGAGAATTGAATCCCGTTGCGCGGAGGCGGTCGCATCGGATGGGACGGTATTGATCCGCCCTCCATAGGTGGCGAGCCCCAACATCCCGCCCATGACGTCGTGCTCGGTGCTGGTCAGGTAATCGTAGGCCACACCAATCTGGCGATCGGTGAGCCGTCTCTTGAGGAGCGCGTCCTTCACCTTGGCGCTCACCCCGCCTGGTGGCGCGCCGAACAAATCGGGAAATGGGTTCAGGGCGAACTCGAGCCAGGACATTCGTGCCAGCTCTCGGCCATTCGGTGCACTGACCCCTTCGCTCAGCGCCGCCAGATGGTCATCCACCTGCCGCTCGGCGGCAGCGCCGGCGGTGCTCAGACCGCGGCTGATGATCTTCCCGAACTCCTGACGATGGATCTCGAAGAGGGTCCAGAGAGAAGCGTACGGGGAATCGGCGTCGCTGTTCCGCTCGCACCACATCCCGTGGTTCCTGAGGAGTCGCAGGAAGGACGACTGGTCGATCTCGCTCCAGTCCCATTCCGCCGTGAAGGTCGTGATCGACTCCGGTGCGCGCGGCAACAGCGTGGCGGGATCGTCGCCGGATGCGCCGGGCGATCGGAAGCAGTAGCGCGTGACGATGCCGAAGTTGCCAGCGCCGCCGCCGGTGTGCGCCCACCAGAGGTCGCGATGCGGGTCGGACGCCTCCCGGCTCGCGACCACGCGGCGCGCCCGTCCGTGTGTGTCCACGATCACCACCTCGACGGCATACAGAGAGTCCGCTGCGAGACCGAGTTGGCGGCAGAGGAAGCCGATGGCGCCACCGGCCACATGCCCGCCCATGCCGATCGCCGGATATTCGCCGAGCGGGATCACGACTTCCCAGGTCTCGAACAGCGCCCGGAACGTCTCGCCCACGGTGGCGCCGGCCTCGACCGCCACGGCGCGTCGCTCCGCGTCGTAGTACACGCGCTTCATCGGCGAGATATCGATGATCACCCGCACCTCTGGATCCGACACGAATCCTTCGAGACAATGCCCGCCACTCGTCACGACGAGCCGCCGTTCCTCCCTCACCGCCTCTTCTACCGCCGATACCACCTGATCGGTCGAGGTGACGAGCCGGACGTAGTCCGGGCGCGCGCTGAACCGCTTGTTGAAACGCTTATCGACCACGGCGAGATACCGCGGATCGTCCGGGCCGATTCTGACGGATTCGAACATCGTGTCATCGGTCGTTGGTCGTGTCGCCATCGTCTCCTCTGGATACCAGCCATGTCTGACCGATGTTACCGCTGAGCGGTGCCGTGACGAGTGGTCGAGCGGTGGTCAAGCGTCCGCGGCGCAAAAAGAAATCTGCTGAGCGGGCGCGCGGCTGGCGAGTCGTCGAGTTGCGGACAGTCCAGTCGGCAATCGCAGTCGGTTCGACGGAAACCCCTCGAAAGTCGGCAAGGACCTTCCCAACCGCGTCCGAGTGTGTCGGAACCCCCTTCGGCGTTTATCGGAACTAACGTCCGCGCTTCCGCAGCGGCGGCTCGTGATCGCAACGCCGTCGGCTGCACAACGCACGTTAGCCCCGGCCAGTGGTCCCCTCATGCACACGAGCCGTAGTTCCCGTTGTCCTCATGCCGTTGGATACGGCAGCGGACTGAGCTCAGAGGCCGAACTGACGCAGGTGATGATCCGTGTGCCGATAAGCCCACCGTTGCCAATCACGGAGCGACATCGTGCCGAACAGGCCGTGACCGGGATCGAGAGCGTCCGGTGCTGCCGTCGCGATGCCCTCGATTCCGGCAATGGCCCGCGACAGATCTTTTGTGAAATCCGACGGTCTGGTTCCCTCGGCTCTGGGATCATGCAACGGGTTGGTGGGCCGGTCGTGCGGCCAGGGAATCGGGGCCCACAAGGCAAGCGCCTTGACGATCGGACGACGACGTTGGGGAATCGGAACCGTTCGCGGACGCGTGCCAAGAACCATGGCGGCTGCGTCACCCAGGTGGCAGAGCATCTCGTGAGGGGTCAAGGTTCCCCAACGGCGCGGGATGTCAGGACGGAGCATACCGAGCCGTTGCTCGAGTGACCGCAGCACTTTGGGATCTGCTACCGTCCTCATCTTGTCTCACATCATTCAGAACGCAGCGCCACCTGCGGATCGATCTTGCTCGCGCGCCGGACGGGAACATAAGCAGCAACAGCGGCTACCATGATCAGCAGGACTGAGGCCGCGACGAACGTGGCCGCGTCCGTGGGACTCACGCCGAAGAGCATCGCTTCCATGAGATGCGCCGCGCCCAGGGCCCCCACCGTGCCTACGATGACACCCACGCCGGCAGGCAGCAACGCGCGGCCCGCTACGCGCCGGAGAATGTCGCCCCGCAGCGCTCCAAGCGCCATCCGAATCGCAATCTCTCTCGTCTGTTGGGCGACGAGGTACGACATCAATCCATAGATCCCGATCGCGCCCATCCCGAGCGCCGTGGCCGCAAAGACGCTGAGCAGGAATGTGGCGAAGCGGGCGAGCCAGTTCATCTTGACACCCTAAATGAACTGTGTCAGCATTCCTGTCATCTTGTTCTCCTAAAGGAGCGCTGTGGACAAGCTGGACGTTCCCCAAGGCACGCTGGACCTGATGATCCTCACGATCCTCGCCCGCGAGCCTCTGCACGGCTACGGCATCTCGCAGCGGCTGACGACGCTCAGTCACGACGAGTTCCACGTCAATCCAGGCTCGCTGTTCCCCTCTCTGTACCGGCTGGAGCAGGACGGCAAGCTCAAGGCCGAATGGCGCCCGACCGAGAACAATCGCCGCGCCAAGTACTACCGGCTTACCGCGTCCGGCCGGCGGCAGCTCGAGCGGCATCGGGAACGCTGGACCCGGGTCTCGTTCGCCGTCACCAGCGTGCTGGAGGGAGCATGACGCTTCTGCATCGTCTTGCGTCCATCGTCCGCTGGATCGCATATCGGAATAGAGCCGAGCAGGACTTAGACGACGAGGTGCAGGCATTCGTCGACATGGCCACCGCCGACAACGTGCGCGATGGTGCCTCGCCGGCCGAGGCGCATCGCGGGGCCATGCTCGATCTCGGCGGCGTGGAACAGGCGAAGGAGCACGTGCGGACGGTTCGTCACGGCGCTTGGCTCGACGCGGTCGGCCGGGATGTCCGGTACGGACTGCGGCAGGTCCGCCGTAATCCGGCGTTTTCGGGCATCGCCATCGCCACGCTGGCGCTCGGCATCGGTGGGATTACGGCGATGTTCAGCGCCTTCGACACGATACTGATTCGTCCCCTGCCGTACGCCGAGGCGGACCGTCTCGTCATGATCTGGGACGACTTGAGGCACGAGGGCGTCCCGAAGCACTTTCCCGCGCCCGCCGAATGGTTGGCGTGGCGGCGTCACAACGCGGTGTTCACCGACATCGCGGCCACCCAGTCGAGAGACGCCACACTCTCTGGCGATGCCGAGCCTGAACAGGTCCCGGCGTGTAGGACGACCGCGAATCTTTGGCGCGTCCTGGGCATGCATCCGCTGATCGGCCGGGTCTTTACGGAAGAAGAAGACGAGAACGGCGTGCGGGTAGTTGTCATCAGCCACGGCCTGTGGCAGCGGCGCTACGGCGGCTCGCCCGATGTATTGGGCCGCACGATCACTGTGAACGACGACCCGTACGAAGTGATCGGCGTGATGCCGCGCGAGTTCTACTTCCTGCCCGCGCCTGACATCGACATCTGGGTGCCGGCTTCCTTTCCCGCCTGGATGCGAACGAACTTTTCGTGGCACGACGCGCAGGTGGTGGCACAGTTGAAGCCCGGTGTGACGCTGGAGCGCGCGCGGGAATCGATGGAGGCCTTGAGTCTGCAGCTGACGGCGAAGGATTTCAGAGGCCCCCATTCGGTGATCCTGACGCCGTTGCGGGAAGAGATGGCCGGCAAGACGCAAACGGCGCTGCTCGTCTTGCTGTGCGCGTCCGCGGCGCTTCTGCTAATCGCGTGCGTCAATCTCGCGAATCTGCTGATGTCGCGCGGCGCGGCGCGCGGCCGGGAGGTGGCGGTGCGCGCGGCGCTTGGGGCGGGACGCCGAAGACTGGTCGCGCAATTCCTCACCGAAAGCCTGGTGCTTGCCGCACTCGGCGCCCTCGCCGGGCTCGCGCTTGCGGTGCCCGCCATGCGATTTCTGGAAACACTGGTGCCGGAGACCATGGGCGACGTACGGCTCACGCTGGATTGGCGCGTGCTGGCGTTCTCCGCTGGCGTGGCCCTGGCCGCCGCCGTGGCCTTCGGACTTGTGCCCGCGCTGCGTGGGTCGCGACTCGCCCCGCAGGACGCGTTGTGCGAAGGCGGGCGCGGCACAGCAGGCGCGCGCAGCCACTGGTTCCAACATGCGCTCATCGTCATCGAAACGGCCCTCGCCGTGGCGCTGCTGACAAGCGGCGGCCTGCTGTTGCAGGCCCTTCACCATCTGCGGAATAACGATCTCGGGATACGGACCGAAAAGCTGCTGACCTTTGAGACGCCGCTGTTCCGCTATCAGGACTTCGACAGGCGTGTAGCCTTCGTCAACGCACTGTTGGAGAGCGTCCGTGCAATCCCTGGCGTAACTAATGCAGGTGCAATTTCGCGGATACCGCTGACAGTCACAGACCAGGCCACATTTTATTTACTCGCCGGTCAGTCGAGGGACAGTATTCCCGAGCAGGTTGCGCTCACGCGCGTCGTGACTCGCGATTACTTCCCCACCATCGGCGCAGGCCTGCGCGAAGGTCGCTTCTTTGAAAGATCCGATCGGCGCTCCGAGTCGCCCGCGGCGATCGTCAATGAATCCTTTGCGGATCTCAACTTTCCCGGTCGTTCGCCACTTGGCGCACAACTCAAGTTCGGGCAGCTTGACGACAAGGGCTACTGGTACACGATCGTCGGCGTCGTAAGGAAGATTCGCGATCGCGGGGTGACCGAGGAGTTGAATCCCACGATCTATCGCGTGCACGAACAGACCGACCAAAACGGTGGCCAGCCGAGCGGGATTGTGATTCGCACGGCTGTGGAGCCGGTGTCGATTGTCTCTGCGGTCCGTCAGGCGATCTGGTCCGTCGACAAGAACCAGCCCATCTGGCGTGTTCAGACTCTCGAGGAAATAGTGGACCGCCAGTTGTCGACGCCGACGCAGAGCACCACCCTAATGAGCGCGTTCGCTCTGCTCGCGCTGTTCCTCGCCTCGCTGGGATTGTACGGCGTACTCTCCTACGCGGTGTCACAACGCACGAACGAGATCGGCGTGCGCATGGCCTTGGGCGCGACTTCCAGCGAGATCTTGCTCTCCTTCGGGAGACGGGGCATGGCGTTGATGCTCGCCGGGCTCGTTATTGGCTTGGTCCTGGCGACCATCGCGGCACGCTTGATGACCTCGCTGTTCTACGGCTTCCAGCCCCACTACCTCCCAACTGTTGCCATGGTCTCTCTCATTCTCCTGGCGGTGGGAGCCCTCGCCTGTCTTGTTCCCGCGCGTCGCGCATCGCGCATCGCGCATCGATCCGATGATGGCCCTGCGTCACGAATAGACCCCGCGGGCGCGTGGCTAACCTAGAGGGTGCATGACGCTCCTGCATCCTCTCGCATCGGTCCTGCGGTGGCTCGTCCAACGACCAGGGCAGAGGCGGACGTGAGCGACGAACTGGCTAAGGACTGATCCAACCCCCGATCTTGTGCGTCCCATAGAGGTGCCAACCCACACCGTCATCGAGCATCGTCCCGTCACCCGCGCGACGACCTTGAAGACGACGCTGATTGCGGGCGGAGGACAGGCGATCCGGATACGAAGAGCAGGCGCACGGGCTAAAACGCGAAACCCGTCATGACGTGTAGGCGCACGCGTTCGTCAAAGCCGTAGGCAACGTCGACGTTCAGGCGAAACGGCGGCGCCAGCAGGAACAGGCCGGCGCCAGCCCCATGGTGAACAGGCGCATCGCGGAGGCGTTCGCCGTGTGCATAGGCGGCGCCAGCATCCCAGAAGAGCGTCACGCCCGCCCGCCCTGTCGCAAGCGGTGACGTGGTCGGCAATCGGAGCTCGACCGAGGCTGCCATGAGGTTGTCACCGACAAACGTTCCGGCACGGAATCCACGAAGCGTCGAGGCGCCGCCGAGCAGCGGCTGCTGGTAAGGCGGGAGCGCTCGACTGGCAATGTCGTAGCGTGCTCGAACCGACAGCACGGACTGGCGGATCAGCCCCACGTCGCCACGGGCGTCGATCCAGCCACGCTGTACGGTCGGCCACGCGTCGAAGCGCAATCCCTCCCAACCCGCGGCGGCATACACGGCGTCCCGTGGGAACGTCTGATCGATGCGGGTGTCGAACGTCAGATCGGTGCCATAGGAAACGAAGCGCTCATCGAGGTCGTCGAAATCGACGACGTGCCATGCGGCTTGGCCGCCGAGCCGCATGTTATGTGCAAGGATGCGCTCGACGCGTCCCCAAAGCCGGACGCGGCGATCGTCGACGCGGAAGTGTGGGTTCTCTTCCTCGGCAATCGACACCCCGCCCTCGAGGCGACGTACCCAACCGGCGCGCAACGTCTTGTCGACCTCCAAGGCCGCCCGCTTCGTCGCACCCCACGTCAGGGGGACGGATGCACGGCTCCGCGTACCGAACGCATCCACGAAGCTCGTGCGGACACCGTAGGTGACCCCATACCCGTCTCGGTAGTTCAGTACCGGAAGGAACATGAACTGCTGTCTCATCCAACCGAGTGGCCCGGAGATGGGCC